>WHSP01000200.1 GCA_009380025.1 Gemmatimonas sp.
ACCAGTGCCCCCAGTGCACATGCCCAGACCCACCGGATCGGCACAGAGCGGTAGCGGAGCACCTCCTCCAGCGCGTGCGCTGCCACCGCTAGCAGCACGCTGACCACCAACGAATACATCATCCACAGCACGATCATCTCTCCTCCTTCAGCCGCTCCGCGAGCAGCCGGCGCATTCGCTCCAGCTCCTCCCGGCTCAACCCGCGGTCCCCTACCAGCTGCGCGAAGAGCAGCTCCGACGACCCCTGATAGACCGCATCGCGCAACCGCGCGAGCGCGCTCTTTCCTGCCACTTCTGCTTCGACCGTCGCGAAATACCGGTACGCGCGGCCCTCCCCCTCGTGCCGGACATGACCCTTCTCCTCCAGCGTCTGTAGCACCGACAGCACCGACGTATACGCCAGGTCCTCGCCGAGCGTTTCCCGCACCTCAGCCACTGTTCCCGACCCCTGCCGCCACAGAATGCTCATCACATCAAGCTCCCGTGGCGTGAATACGATCTCGGTCATCGAGACTCCTTGCTACGGCTTCTTCCGTAGCATAGAGGACGAGCAGGCATTTGTCAACGGGTTTTTCCGTAGTTCGCGATCCCCCGACTAAGGTGCACTCCCGTCAGGGTGTACGAGCTCACCCACTCGATCACACAGGGTCGAACTCGGCCTGAATTCTGCTGAAGCGTCGCTTCAACTTATGGACAGTGAGCAACATGAAGGATCGCATGGCGGGACCTCGCGGGATACGATTGTCTCTCTTCTTGCTCGTGATCATGGCGACCCCGGCGTGTAATGACGACACGCCGGATGTGACCGGACCTGCCGATGAAAACCGGGAGTTGGACGCTGCACTCTGGGAGGTGCTCGTTCACACGGTTTCACCGGCCGGATCGAATCGGACGTGGATCGTCTGCGCGGACGACCCGTGGACCCGCAGCTCGCCCTGGTGGGTCAGCTATTGTTCTTCGATCCGGTCACGTCGCTGAGCGGAGACAACACATGCGCTGGCTGCCATGGCCCGAACGCCAGCTTCGCCGATGGTCACTCGATCACGATAGGCGTAGACAACAACGGGGTCGTGGGTCCATCCCGGACCGGTCCCCGCAACATGCGTCGCTCGCCCACCGTGGTGAATAGCGTCCTATTCCCGCGCCTGATGCTTAACTCCCGGTTCGAGTCGCTCTCGGGTGACCCATTTGACAACTCGGCCGGCTTTCTCTTCCCAGCTCCCGAAGCTACGTCGCTGTCCTATCTGCCACACCTGATGGCCGCGCAGGCGTTTATGCCCGTCGTCGATGAGATCGAGATGGCCGGCGACTTCCCGGGTACGCGAGACGAGATGCGTGCTGAGATCGCGCGACGAGTCGATGGCATTGAGGACTACCGAGTGCAGTTTGGTCGCCTGTTTCCGGAAGTCCACGAGGAAGGCGGCCGGGTCATTTTCGACCACATCGGGCAGGCGATCGCCGAGTTCCAGTCGACCCTGGTCGCCGCGAACGCCCCCATCGATCAGTTCGCGCGCGGGCAGCGGGACGCACTTACGAACGCTCAGAAGCGGGGTGCGCTGCTCTTCTTCGGCAAGGCGGGCTGCGTGGGCTGTCACGCCGTCAACGTCCCCTTCGCCTCGGGCGCTGAGATGTTCACCGATTACCGGGAGCACGTGATCGGCATACCGCAGATTGTCCCAGACGTTACGAACGCGAGTTTCGACGGTCCCGGAACGGATGAGGACTTCGGACTGGAGCAGGTGACCGGGGATCCGGCAGACCGGTACGCCTTCCGAACCACGCCGCTCCGCAACGTGTCGATCCAGGCGACCTTCACCCACAACGGCGCCTTTGTGCGGCTCGAGGACGTGATTCTACATCATCTCGATGCTGTGTCCTCCGCAGCCACCTATAGTCCCGATGAGCTCCCGGCGGATCTGCAGAATCTCGGACCGATGGAGCCCGTCCTTGCACGGCTCGACCCTCAGATCGCAAACCCGCCCTCGCTCAATCAGGATGAGTTCAACGATCTGGTCGATTTCGTATGTGGCGGTCTCCTGGACGACGACGCACATCCTGACCGATTCATGCCGCTGATCCCCCGCGGCGTGCCCAGCGGCTTCCCAGTACACACCTTCGAGCCGATCGCGCTCGGAGACCCGTGTCTGGACGGAAGCTGAGCTCTCTCTTGGGAGCATCTTCAGCCGGCGAGCCGGCCCCATCGGGCGAGAAACGGACGGAGCGACCCTGGGAGCGCGGGCGTCTCGACTGCACGCTGGAAGTATGCAGCGCCCGCGATCCCAGGAAGTGAGCCTACCAACAGATCCGTTCTAGCGCCCGCCGGAACCCGCCCGCAACGCCGCGACGACGTTGGTGTTGGGAGCCAGATCGTGGGCGGACGCGAGGTGGATGATTCAGGCGCCCGTCGGGCATCCTTGTCTCGAGCTTCTCGGCAGGCCCTTGTAGGCCGGGAGCCAACGCAGTGCACAACAGAGCGAGTCCAAAGCCGAGATACTGCACGGGGTCCTCTCAGTTTTCAAGAGTTCATGCCAAGTCGCTTCGGCCGTAGAAAACGAATTGGCGCAGCTACCGTGCGATTCCCAGTACGACCGGGATCGCCGTCAGCTTTCGGGGACAACGCAATTACCCTCGAGGTACAGTTCGCCCGTCGCCTGGCCACGAACCTGACCGGCGGTAACGTACTCGACATTGAGGGTCACCGCGCCGGTCGTGTTGCCGGCCACCGGCCCGTCGGTACCCGTGCCGTTGGCTCCGGCCGGCAACGGATTCGGCTCGATGCTGACTGTACCCTCGTACGCCCCCGACTCCGTCGCGGAGACAATGGTAGTCTCCCCGTTCACCTCGGGGTTCACGACGGTCCAGCGCAGCGTATAACGCCCGACCGGTCCAGCGGTGCCGCATACCCCCTCGCCCCGAACGACGAGCTCGTGGACCGGCCAGGTTGCTTCGAGCGGGACTTGGCTCAACCCGAGCACTAACGCGACCGCGCAGCCCAGGAGCCCGACACGCTTCATATTCATGGGATAACCTCCTTGCTCGAAACTTCGCGCGCTCACCTGCTGTTCCCGGAATGAAATAGCCGGTGCTTCCCGATCATAAAACGCATGATTCCTGCCACTCTTTCGTTCTTTCGCCGTGACGGATGTCGCCCCCGCGAGCAGAACCACCCCTCGATAACCAGCCCCCACTTCCGCCGAAATCTCCCCACCGCTCGCAGTCGCTTTTACACCAGCTGGCGACTCCGGGCGGCCAGAAGGACGGCGGAGCTACGGGCCCGGGGAAGTACCCGAGCCGAATTCGGAGGACGGATGTTGTCGGTGAAGACGCCGTCGATTACGTTTAGATTGTGAACGACCAGCCTCCATCTAGGTCGCTCCGCCTCTTGACCGTGCTTCTGCTCTTCTGGGCGGTGATCGCCTGGGAGATTGCAGACGCCGCGGAGCAGCGGAGCGACTCCAATACCGGGTATGTCGCCGCTCGCGCCTCGGGCGCCCGACCTCTTTCCCACGCCCCTCTCATCATCCTTCCGCCAAGCCCCGCGCTACCGGCGCTCGGGGCCGAACCGCCCGCGAGTGGGCGTCGCAAGGTCCGATCAATCCAATGTCTCGGTAGCCCTGCCGCTCGCTCTCGCGCCGTGCGAACGGAGCTCCCGCGCGCACCTCCCTGCGTGCCATCTTCCGGAAAGTCAGAGCGGTAAGGCCCGACCAGCCCACGTCTGATTATCCGTTGTTCCGACAGCCGAAGCCCCGCTTGACCGCTCAAAAGTGACTCCCATGAGGTGGGTGGGACGCGGCCATCTTGGCGCGCCGGCACAGCCTCGCAACGTTTCTGACTTACATGCTAACTTTGGCTCTGGTTATCACGCTCTCGTTGAGCGTCTCTTTCCTGTGTTCGATCCTCGAGGCGGTACTGCTTTCGGTGACCCATTCCTATGTCGCTGTGCTGGAGTCCAGCGGCGAGCCGGCAGGGGCGCTACTCTCGCGGATGCGTCAGAACATCGAGGAACCGATAGCCGCGATCCTCACATTGAACACAGTCGGCCACACGGTTGGTGCGTCGGTTGGCGGGGCGCTCGCTCTCCAGGTCTTCGGCAACGAGTGGATCGCTCTATTTTCGGCCCTCCTGACGCTCGCGATTTTGCTCTTCTCGGAAATCCTACCCAAGACAGTGGGGGCGACGTACTGGCACAGTCTCGCGCCCGCAACGGCGTATGTGCTGCGCGCGATGATTCTCGTGATGAAGCCGCTCTTGATCCCACTTTCCTTCTTCAACAGGCTCGTCGCGCCACGGGGAGAAAAGGGAGTGACTGTCAGCCGCGCGGAGCTCGAGGTGCTGGCGGAAATCGGACGGCGAGAGGGTACAATCGACGAGGAGGAGTGGCAGGTCGTAACCAATGTCATCAACCTGGACGAGATCCGCGTGGGCTCGGTGATGACGCCTCGCACTCGCATGGTCGGAGCGCCGGTGGAGGCGACCGTGGAGCAGGTCAAGGACGTCATGCTCGACGAAGGTTATCTGCGGCTCCCGGTCTACGAGGGCGGCCTCGACCGGATCGTCGGTATTCTGCTCGCTCGCGATCTCTGGCGCTCCGAGCGTGCAGGCGTCAAGGAGATCCGACAAGTGATGAGAGAGCCACGGTTCGTTCCCGAGAGCAAGCCCGTCGAAGATCTGATCAAGGAGATGCGTCGCGAACGGCTCAAGATGGCGATCGTTCTCGACGAATATGGAGGGACAGCCGGTCTGGTCACCCTGGAAGACCTGATCGAGGAGATCGTCGGCGAGATCGAGGACGAGCACGAGATCGAAACGCTGCGGTTCGAGGAGCTGGAGGAGGGCAAAATCCGAATCGCTGGCAGTGTTCCCCTGCTGGAGGTGAATGAGCGCTTGGGGTTGCACCTGCCCGAGGATATCTACGGGACCGTCGGCGGCTTCCTCTTTGGCCGACTCGGGAAGATTGCAGAGGAAGGTGACGAAGTGGAGGTACCGGGCGGTCGATTTCGCGTTGTGGCCATGGCCGGACGAAGGGTCGAGTGGGTCGCATTCATCTCCAGTAGCGGAACCGTGCCAAGAGGGGCACGATAGAGAGAACGTCAGCTTCCCCACGACGGATGGGCCACGTTTCGTAGCCGTTCGAGTGTGAGCGGATTCAGCGAAGCCGGGCGAAGACGTCATCAATGGCGACCTCGGTGTCATCACCGACGCGCCGCAGCTTCAGCTCGACCCGCTGGCCGTCGGTCGCGCTCAGGAACTCGACCGGGCCGCGCTCCACCCATTTGTCGCCCCACTCGGTCAGTGCGATGACGACCGGTTTCAGCTCCCGTCCCTTGTCCGTGAGCACGTACTCCGCCTGCTCGCCGCTGGCTGTCGACTGCCGACGCTCCATGATGCCGCCCGCAACAAAGCCTTCCAGGCGCTTCGCGAGGATGTTCGTGGCGACCCCCAGGCTCTTCTGGAACTGCGAGAAGCGCGTGGAGTGGCGGAACATCGCGTCACGCAGAATGAGCAGGCTCCAGCGTTCACCGACCAGCTCCAAGGTGCGGGCGGCAGAGCACTTCTGATTCTCGTAGAGTCGTCCAAGCATACGAAACAAACCTAACCCTTGACTTGCATCATGCAACTGCAACATGATGCTTGCGCTACGCAAGCGCGCCTCGGCCCGGAAAGCACGAGGGCGACACGACGCGCGTCGTGATGCTGCACGAAGGTTTTCTTGAACGAGTCGAGCCGGAACGGCCATCGCGAAGGCTGGTCGAGCTGCGTTCGACAGACTAGAGGAGATGTTGGCATGACCGGACGCGATATGCTGGTCCAGCAGTTCGACGCGATCTACGGGCTGATCGCGCGGAACGTCGACGGTCTCACGCACGCCGATTCGTTGGCGCCGGCCGCGGGCGGCGGCAACACGGCGAACTGGATCCTCGGCCACGTCGTGAACGTGCAGAACGCGGTGATGCGGATCATCAGCGCGCCGGCAGTCTGGGAGAGCGAGCAGCTCGAGCGTGCGCGATTCGACCATCCGATCCGCGACGCGGACCATGCGATCGACTGGGACACGCTCGTCGAACGGTTCAACGTGTCACACGACGGATGCCTCGCCGCGCTCGCTGCGCTTAGCGACGATGCGCTCGCTGAGAAGATGCCGGGGCCGTTCGGCAACGAGTCCACGCGGGCCGGGCTGCTCGGCGTCCTCGTGATCCATCAGTGCTATCACGCCGGTCAGCTCGGCATGGCGCGCCGGGCAGCCGGAAAGAAGGCGGCGATCCTCGCGCCGGGTCAGGCCGCGCCGCTCTGAGATCACGTCTTCCGTTACGGCTTCTCGGCACCGAACCCGAAGCTGCCAACCGCCCGCGCTGAGCCGAGGCTTCCGGCCAGCGGACCGCCGCGTCTCATCGGCGTGTGGCGTTGGCCCGAGATCAGTCCACGTCGACGGCTTCCCTCGCAGCCCCGCCAAAGACCGTGCTTGCCGGGCCCACGGCAACGCCTGAGGGAATGCCGTTCCCCACCACACGTTCCAGGAAAGCGAGACCGGTGCCATGAACGAATATGCAATGATCGAACAGACGTTCTCACCTGTCGCGCTGAACGCGATCTCGAGCTGGATATGGGATCGAGTAAAGCAGAGATAATCGCATTCGCTATCACTAGCCATGTCATGGATCAAGTAATCCGGCGAGCTGCTGCGCGAAGCGTGCACGCGCGCGGGGGCTGACGCAGCGGGACATCCAGGCGCGGGACGGTGCTTCGCGCGAAACGCTCCTGGCCGTGGCCGAATGCGCCATGGCGGCTTGGGACGGCCTGACCTCCTAACCGGCCGCAAATATGACCTT
>WHSP01000201.1 GCA_009380025.1 Gemmatimonas sp.
GGATACCTGCTGTTCGAGCCGCTCGGGGCACCCGCCGTCGACGCGGCGACGCTCGCGGCCATCATGCCCGTTCTGTTTGCGGTCGGAGTCGTCGCGGGCTGGTGGCGCTACCGATGAGGAACAGGCTCAAGGTGCTGCGTGCCGAGCGTAACTGGACGCAGTCGCGGCTGGCGCAGGAGCTTCGGGTGTCGCGGCAGACGGTGAACGCAATCGAGACCGGCAAGTACGATCCGAGCCTGCCGCTGGCATTCGCGATCGCCCGCGTCTTCGGCCAGCCGATCGAAACCATCTTCACGGATGGCTCCGGCGAATGAGGACCCCGGGATCTACCGACTCAGCTGTCTGAAATCCACCCCTGCGTCGAGGCAATCACACCATGAGAGTCATCGCATTGCTGGCACTCGCGATCCTGCCGTCATCGCTGGCCGGCCAGGAAATAACCGGTGAGTGGCACGGCGTTCTGGACGTTCAGGGGACGCAGCTGCGGCTCGCGTTCCACATCGAGCAGACCGACAGCGGCTACGTGACGACCATGGACAGCCCCGACCAGGGCGCATCGGGGATTCCGATCGCAGTCACGAAGTACACGGCTCCCGATCTCCGGTTGGAGCTGCCAAACATCAGCGCTGTGTATGTGGGGACGGTGGCGGGGCTTTCGATCTCCGGAACGTGGACGCAGGGAATTACGACGTTGCCGCTCGTTCTCACGAGAGAGCGCGCGGCGGCGGTCCGGCGCAATCGACCGCAGGAGCCCGTGCGGCCATATCCGTATCACGAGCAAGCTGTCGTCATCCGCAATGCGCAGGACGACGTCACGCTTGCGGGAACACTCACTCTGCCGGCGAACGCAGGCCCTCATCCAGCGGTTGTGCTGATCAGCGGGAGCGGGGCGCAGAATCGTGACGAGGAACTCTTCGGGCATAGGCCATTTCTCGTGCTTGCGGATCACCTCACTCGACTCGGAATCGCTGTCCTGCGATACGATGATCGCGGCACTGGACAGTCTACGGGAAGCTTCGCTACGGCGACATCCAGGGACTTCGCTGCCGATGCTGCGAGCGCGGTGGCATACCTGGCGAGTCACCCGGAGATCGACCGCTACAGGATCGGTTTGATCGGTCACAGCGAGGGGGCCCTCGTGGCGCCAATGGTCGCTACGCGATCCAGCGATGTCGCCTTCATTGTACTGCTTGCGGGAATCGGCCTGCCCGGGAGAGAAGTGTCCCTTCTGCAATCGAGAGATCTGCGTCCGTTTCCGGTCCCCGACGAAGCCGTGTACGATCGCTTCACTCGAACGTCGATCGATATTGCTTCGTCGTCTGCCGATCTCGCGACCAAACGGGCCGAGCTGACACGCCATTACGAGAGCATAGCGCCGGTGCTCGAGTCCGTGCTGCCCGACGGTGTCATGGTCGATGAGTTCATTGCTCAGCAGGTGGCTGACATGACAAGACCCTGGCACCAGTTCTTCCTCACGTACGATCCCGGGACCGACCTGGAGAAGGTTACCGTACCGGTGCTGTCGCTCAACGGTAGCAACGATGTCCAGGTGCCGGCCGCGCTGCACCAGGATGGAATCAGGAGGGCGCTCGAGCGAGGCGGGAACGTCACGTTTCTCATCGGGGAGCTGCCCGGTCTGAACCACATGTTCCAGGAAAGCGAGACCGGTGCCATGAACGAATATGCAATGATCGAGCAGACGTTCTCACCTGTCGCGCTGAACGCGATCTCGAACTGGATGGCTTGACCTAACCGGCGCAAAGCGGGAGATGGGCGGGCAGGCACGGGTCTGGCAGGCCCGGTCGACGGGCTCGGCCGAGGCCCTCGCGCCGTGCGGGCTCGCCTTACTCCAGAATCCGCGGTATGTTTAGGATTCCGCCGAAAGCTCGCGCATTACTGGCCTGTGCCGTGCTCGCGCTGATTTCGATCGCGGTAGACGGCTGCCGACCGCGCGACGGCGCACGTCCGGAAGAGACGAGCGTTCGTCGCGGCGGCGATCTTCTGGTGGGCCGAGACAACGTCGCGCTCCGCGACACGGTTCCTGGAGACGTTATCGTTGCAGGTGGCAGCATCGGGTTCACGGGCAGTGCCGGCGGGGACTTCCTGGGCGCGGGCGGCGAACAACGGATCTCGGGACGCATCGCTGGCAGCGTACGCGCAGCGGGCGGCGATGTGCAGTTGCAGGCGGCGGTCGGCCGCAATGTCGCCCTCGCCGGCGGACATGTCGATCTCGAGCAGAGCGCCGTGATCGCCGGCAACGCGTACCTGGCTGGAGGCGAAATAGAAGTGGATGGAGCGGTGAACGGATTTCTGGAGGCCTCGGGGGGTGAGATCTCGCTCGATGGCACAATCGGTCGCGATGCGCGAGTGCGGGCGCGGCGGCTGCGCATCGGCCCGGGCGCGCGAATCGGAGGGAACCTCGAGCACAACGTCGCGACAGGCAACCTGACGATCGACCCCGCTGCGCAGATCGCCGGCGAGGTGATCGCGCGGCGACCGCCGACTCGGACCTTCCTCTGGGTGCTGCGCGTCGCATGGTACCTTGGGTTTCTGGCAACAGGTGCAATCGCCGTCGCACTCTTCCCCCGACTGGCGGACGCTGCCCGCCAGTCCATTACGCGTCGACCCTGGGCAGCGGTCGGGTTCGGCGTCTTATGGATTATCGCGATGCCGGTCGCGGCAGCGCTCGTCGCCATCACGATCGTCGGCATACCGCTCGCGCTGATCCTCTTCGCGCTCTACGTGATCTCACTCTATCTCGGTCGTGCGGTGGTCGCTCTGTGGCTTGGCCGCTTCCTGCTCGGTTCACGGGCACGGCCGGAGCGTACCGGACTGGTGCTGAGTTTCCTGGGCGGTGGGCTGGTTCTGCTCCTGCTGAGCATCGTTCCGCTGGTCGGCGGGATGATCACGCTGATCGCTACCCTGGTTGGCCTCGGAGCAGGGGCGCTCGTGCTCGCCAGGCGATCGGTGGAAACGGTGCCATCGTGATGAGCGCTGGCTTCGATGGGTTGGGGCTGGATGCGCGTCTGCTGGATGCGCTCACCACACTCGGCTACGAGGAACCGACACCGATCCAGCAGGAGGCGATACCGCCGCTCCTCGAGGGTCGTGACCTCGTCGGTCAGGCGGCGACCGGAACCGGCAAGACGGCAGCGTTCGCGCTCCCCTTGCTCCAGCGTCTGGCGAAGCTCGGTACGGAGCGTCCTAGGCCTTCGGCGCTCGTTCTGGTCCCCACGCGCGAGCTTGCCATGCAGGTGGCGGAAGCGGTGCATCGCTATGGCCGCGCCCTGGAGGCGAGCGTGCTCCCGATCTACGGCGGGCAGTCCTTCGCGCAGCAGCTTCGCGTGCTGCGGCGCGGTGTCGACGTGGTGGTGGCGACGCCAGGCCGCGCGCTCGATCACATCAACCGTGAGACGCTCCAGCTCGGCGGCGTTGCCGTCGTGGTGCTGGACGAGGCCGACGAGATGCTCGACATGGGCTTCGCCGAGGATCTGGAGGCGATCCTGGCGGCAACCCCGGGAGAGCGGCAGACGGTTCTCTTCTCTGCGACGATGCCGCCGCGCATCGCGGCCATCGCCAGGCGACACCTCAGGGACCCGGTCCAGATCAGGATCGCTGGCGGGAATCTCCCGGCGGGCGCGGTGCCGCAGGTGCGACAGACCGCGTACGTGGTGCCCCGCGCACACAAACTCGCCGCTCTGAGTCGAGTGCTGGACCTGGAGAACCCGGAAGCCGCGATCGTCTTCTGCCGTACTCGGACCGAAGTGGACGAGCTGACCGAAACTGTGAACGCGCACGGCTACCGCGCGGAGGCGCTGCACGGTGGGATGACGCAGGAGCAACGCGACCGCGTGATGAAGAAGCTGCGCGGCGGAACCGCAGATCTTCTCATCGCCACCGATGTCGCCGCGCGGGGTCTGGACATCACGCGGCTCACGCACGTGATCAACTACGATGTGCCGAACGCGCCTGAGTCGTATGTGCATCGCATCGGTCGGGTGGGCCGCGCCGGCCGCGAGGGCGTCGCGATCACGCTGGCCGAGCCCCGCGAGCACCGGCTGCTCCGCAACATCGAGCAGCTCACGAAGCGGAAGATCGACGTCGCTAGGGTACCCACCGTGGCCGACCTCCGCGCCCGGCGGCTGGAGCTGATCCGAGCTTCGCTCCGCGAGACGCTCCTGGCAGGCGAGCTGGATCCGTTCCGCGTTGTGGTCGCGTCACTGGCCGACGAGTTCGATCCGATGGAGATCGCGATGGCGGCCGTGAAGCTGGCAAAGGAAGCGACCGGTGCGACGGCTGACGAGGAGAGAGAGATCCCCGAGGTGGCGCCTTCCCGGGAGAGGCCAGGGCGCGAGAAGCGTCCCGCGCGAGACCGGAAGGGCGAGGGAGTGCGCGCTGGGCGACCGGGCGGCCGACAGGGGCGGGCTCAGGATAACGGCGTCGCGCGTCTATTCATTGGAGCGGGTCGGGATGCGGGTGTGCGCCCGCAGGACCTGGTCGGAGCGATCACAGGCGAAGCCGGGATCCGGGGGAAGGAGGTCGGCGCCATCGAGATCGCAGACCGCTTCTCGATCGTCGAAGTGTCCGAGGATGTGGCCGCGCAGGTGATCGATGCGTTGCGTGGGAGCAAGCTCAAGGGAAAGAAAGTGACCGTACGGCGCGACGTGGCAACGGAGCGCTGACCGGCTTCAGCCGGTGAACACGTGTGCGAGGCCTCGGAGGCAGCCCGGCTTGGTTGCGGGCGCGGCCACGTTCTTCCAGCTCGACCCGCCGTCGTCGGATCGGTGGCCGCCCCGCTCGTCTGGGGCCCCAGAGCTCGCCTTCAGTGTTCCTGGGAATGATGGGGAGTGCAATGGTAGTTGGCGAGGCTGATGCCGCGGTACGGCGTGTCGGCGAATCGGTTAGATTGGCAGGCCCTTGCGATCGAAAGGGAGGCGGCATGAACCGCTCGGCCGATTGGCTGGAGCAGGCCAGGAACAACCTGGAGCACGCGCGACGGAGCATCGCCATGGGCGATTACGCCTGGGCATGCTTTGCTGCACAGCAGTCCGCCGAAGCGGCCGTGAAAGGCCTCCACCTGCGTGCTGGCAACGTCGCGTGGGGACATTCGGTACTGGATCTGCTCGCGGCCCTTCCCGAACGGCTCGGCGTGGCCGAGACGCTGCTCGATGCCGCGCGTGTGCTCGACAAGTATTACATCCCGACACGCTATCCGGACGCACACCCGGCGGGTTCGGCGGCGCGTCACTATACGGGGGCGGAGGCAGAGCACGCCGCCCGCTGCGCCGAAACCATCCTGGGGCACTGTGAGCATGAGGATCTGGAGCTTTGACCGAGAAGCGGCGCTCGGCCGACTTCACGATTGGGCCGCGCGGATCGGGCAGCGGGACGATGTCCTTGCTGTCGTCCTGTTCGGCTCGATGGCCCGGGGTGACGCGACCGCAGCGAGCGACGCGGACGTGCTCGTCCTGCTTCGCGGCTCCGATCTCGACTTCATGGAGCGGGCGGTGCGAATGAAACCGATCGGGCTCGTGCCCGCAGGCGTCGAGCTATTCCCGTACACGCTCGCCGAGGCCGAATGCGCGCTTCGTGAACAGAGCGGTGTAGTTCCGGTCGCGCTCACCGAGGGGCACGTGCTGTTCGAGCAGCCGGGCGCGTTGGCGGCGTTAGGCGCGCGAGCCCAACGCTCGTAGATGCGTGCCGTACCCAACGAGGTTAGGACCAGGCGGTGCCGCGGCCTGGATGGGGCCCATCGCCGCTCGATGAATGGCCGTCACGCTACATGGATTCGCCGTTACTAGGGATGTCCGCCAATAGCTCCGCCGAGGAGGGAATCGGACTGTGACGGGGTTCCTTCCCGAACCGCTCCCGGGACCGAGCCATCGCCTTTTCACGCTCGTCTTCGCATTCGAACGGCGCGGTGATTCGTAGTCGAGGGGTGCGTGTCTTCATTCTGAAATGGTGACCTCTCGCAGAGTTATCCACAAGCTCCCCTTCGGACAGGACCCAGGGGGTCCTTCGGGGAGCCAGTGGATAACTCCCGGACCAACTATAAGGCGCGGATCTCTTCCTCGCTGGCCGGCGGGTCATAGTTGGCGAGTGTTCTGATGTTTCGGCACATGTTTCGGTTTTTCGTTGGATTCGATGGAGGATCGCCTCCCCATTCGCGATCGTCTACGATTCGCCGTTACTCCCGTTCATGCAGGAGCATCCACGACGTACCGAACCGGTCTCGTAGCATCGCGAATCGCGAAGCAAAGAAGGTCTCCTCCATCTTCATGAAGATCTGACCACCCTCGCCCAGTAAGGCATAGATTCGTTCTGCCTCCTCCGCGCTGTCGAGGGTCAGGGTAAGGTACGCACTCCGCATCGGCTGGCTCCCTGGAATATCGGCCCCCATCAGCACCGTGTCGCCGATTGCCATCCGTGCGTGCAGGACCTTGCCATTCCAATCGGCGGGGAGATCGCCTTGCCGAGCTTGCTGGCCGTGCCTCTCGAGGCTCGCTACTCGGCCGCCCAGTTGCCCCTCGTAGAACCGGAACGCCTCTTCGCAGTTCCCCGGATAGTTAAGATAGATGTCCAGTCGCATGTCGCTACTCCCCATGGTTCAGCGCTCATTTCGTACTTCGACGTTCATTGTAGGCGTCGAATGGGCCGTTTCGAAATCGACAAACACAGCCCGCGGAACTTAATATTGCGGTATCCTCGTCCCGAGCGTCCCGACGCCGGAGCGGTCAACCTGCGCAGCGAGTAGGGCGCTCCGTTCTCTTGACCCAAGAGGGTACACCAATGGAATGCATATTGCCATT
>WHSP01000202.1:0-6508 GCA_009380025.1 Gemmatimonas sp.
CCTGAATCTCTCCCGCCTCTCCAGGGTCAGGCGGCTTGCCCTTTTCATCGGCGAGCCTCACCTCGAAGGGCCACATCGGGCGTCCGATCGTGAGGGACTTGTCTTCGAGACTCGCATCCACGGGGGTGTAAATGAGGGGGCCCGTCGTTTCCGTCTGCCCAAAGTCCGTGGACGCGCGAGGGGCGAGTTCAAGCAGCCTGTTGAGAAGGTCGATCGGGATCAGCGCACCGCCCCACCAGATGTATTCAAGGCTGCTGAGGTCGAAGTCGTCGACGTTCTCGTTACGGAACAGCAGCTGGAAGTTCGTGACCAGGCCTGGGAGATACGTGATCTTCTCGCGCTCGACCAGTTCGAGCAGCTCCCGAGTATCGAAGCGCTCCATCGGATACTGCGTGCCGCCGGAGACGATGGCCAGGGCCGCGACATCGCCAAGCCCTGCCTGATGGTTGATCGTGAAGAACGCAGGAACCCGCAGCCATTCGATGTACCGCTCTGCGTAGACGTGCCAGTAGTTGATCGCGAAGCCTTGGCTGGTCAGAAGGGCGCCCTTCGGCGTCCCGGTGGTTCCCGACGTGTAGACGATGGTCACCGGATCGGAGGGCTCCACCGCGGCCTTCGCCGCCTCCAGTTCAGCGTCCGGGAGCTCGGTTCCCTCCTGGTCGAACCCTGTGTCACCGATCAGGTCGGCCCCGCCAATGGCGAAACGAACGACCCGGAGGTCTCCCTCCCAGTCCTCAATGGCCTGAAGTTCGCCGCTGTAGTCCCGTGATGCCGACGTCTCAACCGAGAATAGGAGCTTCGGATCCGAATCGGACAGCACGTGCTGGATCTCGTCGAGCTTGTACTTGGGATTGATGCCGACGAACATGGCGCCGATCTGGGCGCAGGCCATGAAGAGGAGCACCCCCTCGATCGTCGGCGGAGTCCACACGGCGACCCGATCGCCGCGAGCGACATCGTTCGCCAACATTCCCTTCGACAGGCAGTCGAGGAGGTCGGGAAGTTCACCCCACGTGACGGTCATCTCGCCAGCCACCAAACACGGACGATTCGGCACTTGGGCGGCGTGATACGGGATGTAGTCAGTCAGCCTCTCCAGCTGCGGCGGCATTCCCGCAGGCGGCGGGACCGGGTTATCGAAGATCTCGATTCCCGGTCCCTCCTGCTCGGGCATCGACATCAGCCCTTCCCGCCCGCCAACTTGGAATCGTCCACCCCGAAAGCTGCGGCGAGGTGCCGGGCAAGATTGCGGGACATGTCTTCCATGATCAGCTCGCCAAGCTCGCCACTCGAGTTCTCGGGGGAAGACAGGACTCCGGTCGGCGGAACGACCGTTGGGTCGGGCGGAAAGACGTCGTAGGGCGGGAACTCCACGTAGTCGTGTTTCGGCTGCCTCTCCATGTCGACCACGTCAGGGGCGATCCGCAGCATCGCCGAGGTCTCGAGCACGCCGGCATGCGCCAAGGAGAGATCCATGGGCCCGGAGACCTCGTAGATCCGCTCCCAACATTCCTCGGAGATTGCGTTCCAGCAGAGCATGCTCACGATCGTCCCCTTGGCATCCGGGGTAGCGGCGGTGGCGAGCTCGCACGCTTCGATCAGGAACCAGCCGTTCTCGTAATGAGAGTCGATCACGGCTATCCGCTCCGCACTGTGATTGCGAAGGGCAACGAGAACGTCCTTGACCACCGACGTCAGGGTGTCGCCTCCGAGAGCGATGTTGCCCGGCCAGTGATTGCCGGCCGAGCTCCGGGTCTGAGACTTGTAGCCGAAAGGAATGGACGGAGTGATGACGACGTCGAGCTGCTCGGAGACCCTGCGACAGCAATCGATGACTTCGATCGTGTCGGTGCCCATCGCCATGTGATGCCCGTGCGACTCGTGTGCTCCCACCGGGACCAAGACGATCGCCCCGCCCTTCAAGCGCTCCTCGTACTGGTCCCAGCTCAAGTCAGACGTGAAATGACTAACGGGTCGCAAGGTCGCCTCCTAGTGGAAATGGTCAAGCCGGGGCCTGCTCATCGGGCTTCATCAACGGCATCCCCATGAACGACGAGCATCAGAACGTCCGCAACGAGGTGTGGCTGGTCGCCGCACCGCTCGGTCTCATAGGTGGCGCGAACCTTCGCCAAGTTCACGCCCGGTCGTCTTTCGACGATCTCCGTGAGGACCAGCCGAGCCCGTACGCGGTCACCGGTCAGGACAGGGTTGATGAATCGAACGCGGTCCAAGCCATAGTTCAGCATTCGCTCGTCGGAGGTCTGGACCATCGGAAAGCCGGCTCCAGCCATGAAGCCGGATACAAGCGAGACCAGGAAGTACCCGTGGGCGATCGTCGCACCCCAAGGTCCCGTTTTCGCCCACTCGGGATCGTTGTGCATGTAGTCCCAGTCATCGGTGATCTTGGCGAAGACGTCCAGGTCCTCCTGCTTGATCTCGAACCAGTGGGAGACATGGATCTCCTCACCGATCTTCGGCCTGAGCTGCTCTACGAACGGAGTCACTCTGCTCACCTCATCCATGGTCGTCCCGCGGGTCATCGTCGAGGAGTCCGCCACTCCTCGCGTCCTGAAGCGCGTCTTGAGCCACTTGGTCCGCGCGATCCGGGGCGGTCAACACGAGACGGAGGGCGCTGGTGCAGATCTGCATCGCCGCAACCGATGGCTCATCCTGGCCGCGCCGGAACCACCAGATCGAACTTTCCACGAGACCGAACACGAGGTTGGTGAGCACCCGCGCGTCTTCGCGAACGAAGACTCCCGCCTCAATGCCCGCCTCGACGTAGCTAGCGAAGACGCCCCGGAGCTGCTCGCGCTTGCTCCGATACGCGCTGAACTCCGGTCCTTCGCTCACCTCCGGCAGGAACCAGAGCGCGGCGAGATTGTGCGGACTCGAGCAGATCGCGTAGGCGTCCCTGTAAGTCAAGAGGCACAACTGCGCCTCGATCGGCCCATCGAAGTTCGCAAGCTTCTCTTGCGAGAAGCGCAGGGCCTGCCCCAGGGTGCGATCCAGGAGCGTGGTTATGATCTCGGTCTTCCGCGGGAAGTAGTGGAACAGCGATCCCTGCTGCAGACCCGCCGCTGCCGCGATCTGCCTCGTAGTGGTTCCCGTGAAGCCGAACTCCTGGAATAGCGCCGCGGAAACCTCCAGGATCTCCTCTTTGGGGTCTTGCGACGAGCGTCTTGCCTGCTTGCGCGGGCGGCCCACTTTGCTCGGGCGGGCGGTACGAGATTGAGCGGACATGGCCACTCTATATATCAATCGCCCGAAAGAAACACAATACTTGCTAGATGACTGCTCCGCCGTTCGGGCTCAGGACCTGACCAACGTAGAAGGAGCCCGCCTCAGAGGCGAGGGACACGACGACCTCGGCGATCTCCTCCGGACGGCCATACCGTCCGATCGGCATCTGGCCCTCAACGTGATCGTACTCTGGAGACGCTTGCATCATCGGCGTATCGATCGGGCCCGGCGCGATGCAGTTGACGAGTACGCCGGCCGGTGCCGCCTCCCGAGCAAGGGCCTTGGTCATCGACACGATGGCACCTTTGGATGCACAGTACGCGGCGTACTCAGGATGCCCCGTCAGCGCGAGCTCGGAGCTGAACGTGATGATTCGGCCTGCTCGGCGTTCCATCATTCCCGGCAGCGCTGAGCGGATACAGGCGAACGTGCCGTTCAGATTGACGTCAAGCACACGGTCCCAGTCATCCCAGCTGTGGTCGGGAGTTGGATTCCAGATGTGCACACCCGCGCAGGTGACGAGCACGTCCACTCGGTCGAACCGTTGCTCGGCGAGCTGTATGAACTCAGCCGCCGCAGCCCGATCGGCGACATCAAACTCCCGGCTGACGACGCCGTCCCCTCCTTCTGGGTGATTCTCGGCGAGTCGGGCCAAGGGCTCCCCGTCGCCGTAGTAGCCGAGGGCAAGCTTGCTCCCCCGAGACGCGAATGCGTTTGCGGTGGCCAATCCGATTCCCGAGCTGGCGCCGGTGAGTGCGACAACCGGCCTGGAGGGCCACTCCCCAGGCGCAGCGGGGCCGGCTTCGCGAGTCACTGCGTCGAGGCGGCCTGATTCGTAGCCACAGCGCCGTTCGTGGCGCGATCCGAATCGAGAGCGTGGCGGATGAATGCCAGATAGGCGTGGCGCGAGGCCATCGTGTACCTATCGGCCGGCACAGAAGCGTGCGGCGCTTCGTTGTGGAGCGGAACCTCGGGCGGTGAAACGCTCTCGAGCATCAGCATGTCTTCGCTCACCACCGTGAACTCAGCCTCCAGAGCCTCCTCTGGGGTTGAAGCCGTGTAGTCCTTGGCGGTCCCCGAGACGACCCAGATTCGGCAACCGCCGCGGGCCGAGATCGGGCAGAAGGCTTCGATCACGACCCTGTGACCTCCCTCCCCGTGGTCCAGCAGGTTCGTAGCCAGCGAAGGCGCGACAGCGTGATAGTCCATGACGACGTGCTCTTTGTCGTGGTAGAGCTCGTTCGCCCCCGCGGACGCAGAGAAGTCATGCCGCATCCACGTCTCGAATCCCTCCGATCGGACCTCGAGCGCTGGAACGGTGGTCGCCACCTCCCCCATCGACTGCCGGTGGACGAATGGGAAGTGGGCGACGTCCCTGAAGTTCTCGAGCGCGTGCAGCAGGCCGGCCTGGGTGTCGAACGGAGCCGTGGCGCGATATTCGATCTCGAGGTCATCCAGTTCCGGAAGCTCGGGCGGATCGGTGACGGGATCCCCCAGACAGGTCCAGACCAAGCCAAATCGCTCGACCGCTGGATAGGAAGGCACCCGCGCGTTGGCCGGGATCTTCGAAGGGTCCTCAAGGGAGGGGATCGCGCTGCAAACGCCGTCCCCGCCGTAGCGCCACCCGTGGTACGGACATTCGATGGAGCCGTCGACGATGCGGCCGAGCGAGAGATCTCCGCCTCGATGCACACACCGTCTGCCAGTTACCGCAGCGCGACCGTCGCCGTCGCGGAAGACGACCAAAGACTCACCCAGAAGGTCGGCGCGCTGGGGGGAGTCGAGTTGCTGCACGCTCGCCACGGGAAACCACCCGCGTCGAAGGCCGAGCTCAATCTCTTCGTAGGAGGGGGTGCTACCGCTGGTCATTGTGCCCCCGGAAGCTCCGATCTGGCTTGCGTTTGGCTAATCAGACGTGGCCTACCCCTGATTCATATCACAACCAGTCAATCACGCGGTTTATTCGCATGAATCAGTCCCCTTTGAGTGGTCTAGATCGCCGTAATACCTCATTTCGAACCCGGCTTGGCGACCTCCGGGACCTCCCACTCGTATGCGAACTTCTCGACCCGAAGAACGGCGCGTGTCTCGGTTGAGATCACGCCTTCAATGCCTCCGATCGAATCCAGAACCAACCGCCCCATGTGCTCGCGATCGGAGACGAACGCTTCCACCATGAGATCGGACGGCCCGGTCACGGCCCCAACGAAGCGGACTTCCGGCAGCGCCGCAATGGCCTTCGTGACCTTCTCAAGCCGCCTGCGCTCGGTCTTGACGTCGATTAACAGTCCTGTTTCGAGGCCGACGTTGTCGGGATCGATCACCGGCACGATCTTCAGGAGCCGGTTGTCCTTCATCCGCTGGAGGCGCCTGCGCACGGTCGCTTCGACGAGTCCCGTCCGGCGGCCGATCTCGGCAAGGGACATGCGGCCGTCCTCTCGAAGGCACTCGACGATCGATCGATCCGTGGAGTCGAAAATGGCGTCCGCGCCGTCCTCCGGACGGGCCTTATCGCCATTCGCCGTAGTCAACTTCTCAGCTCCCCGTGCCAGGGGGTCAGAATATCCCGATTCATTGCCGTTCGTCGCAACCTGTATGCTTCCCGTCCGATGTTGACCTCAATGCCTGAGCAGAGTTCGTTTTCCGCAGGTCGCATCGCCTCGATGCTTTCGAGCATCGCCATTACCACCTAGGCCCAGCGCACATTCGCGTGGGCCGATACTGATCCTCAGGGGTCGGCGGTGGCACGCTCGTGACTCCCGGAGGAGAAGGGAGCCACTGTGTCCGAAAAACTCAGCATCGAACTCGCGACCGGCGACGATCCGGATCCCCTGACGCGGATCATCGTCGTCTGCGAACGGCGGCGTTATCGAGTCGAGAGTCTCGCCTATGACCGCTTTCACGGGCCCGATCGAGGGCGCGTTGTGCTGGTGGTGGACGGCGAAGGACGGAGCGTGGATCGGCTGTGCACCTGGCTTGGGAACCTGGTCGGGGTGTTGGCGGTCAGCGAGGAGGACTGAGCCGTGCTGGGTTTCGCGGAGAGCGTTTTAGTTGGTTTCCTTCTCATTTGAGAGGGAGATCTCCTCTTCTTGTTGGGCAGAGTAGAGAGCCTCGAACTCGACCGGCGGGATGTCTCCGAGCGACTCGTGCAGGCGGCTGTTGTTGAACCAGTGGACGAACTCGACGATCGCGAGCTCGAGCTCAGATCGCGTGCGCCAGACGCGGTCTTTGATCAGCTCGGTCTTGAACGAGTCGACGAACGACT
>WHSP01000202.1:6516-6755 GCA_009380025.1 Gemmatimonas sp.
ACGGCGTCGCCGACCGAGCCGACCGAGGCAGCGGCGCCGGCGTCTGCGAGCCGCTGGGTGTAGTGAAAGCTCGTGTATTGGCTTCCACGGTCTGAATGGTGGACGAGCTCTGCTTCGGGGCTGCGTGCCCAGAGCGCCATCTCGAGCGCGTCCAAGACCAGCTCGGTGCGCATGTGGGTGGCGAACTGCCAGCCGACGATCATCCGGCTGAAGACGTCGACGATGAAGGCGAAGAAGAC
>WHSP01000203.1 GCA_009380025.1 Gemmatimonas sp.
TGAAGACACGCACCCCTCGACTACGAATCACCGCGCCGTTCGAATGCGAAGACGAATCCGCGGAGCCTTTCGAGCCGAGGGGTGCGCTTCGGCGTAAACGAATCCTCAGATGTCGACGCGTCAAGTCGAGGTCTCCTATAAGACTTTCGCAAGCCGAAGCGCGGCGTGTTCTTCGCCCCCTGGCTCCCCGCCTCCTGGCGGTCTTCGGTTCCTGCCGCGAGCGCTTCGAGAGCGCCGAGGAAGTCCAGCTCCTCACCGGCATCGCCCCCGTGACCATAAGCAGTGGCAAACGGAGCTTCGTGCGCTGGCGCTGGTCTGCGCCCACTTTCGTGCGCCAGACGCTGCATGAGTTCGCGCATCACTCGATTCGATCCTCGCGCTGGGCCCAGGCCTACTACGAGCAGCAGCGCGAGCGGGGCCACGACCACCACCAGGCCGTGCGCTCTCTTGCCTTCAAATGGATCCGTGTCCTCTGGCGTTGCTGGCACGACCGCACGCCCTATGACGAAGCCCGCTACATCGAGGCGCTCATCCGCCGGGGCTCCCCCTTGGCGGCCCGGCTCCAGGCTCTGGCCGCCTGACCCCGCTCCAGCCCCCAACGGCAACCCGTACCTATGGAACGAATATTTGCTACCCCGCTTTCGACCCTTGACGGACCACCTCAGATGGCTCCGCGTGAGGCCAGTGGTTGTACGTATCGATTCCGATGGAGAAAGTCTGTCCGTCCGACCTGACCGTTTTCCGAACCTACGGCAGTCTCAGCGCGACCAGTGCCCCGGTTGATCCCGCCGGCCGCTCCCCGACTGGACCACGATGTACTGCTTATCCTCGTGCATGAACGACATCATTCCGAATTGGCCCGGAATCGGGAGCGTTACAAAGGTCGGCGCCCCGAGCGTAAAGACGTCGTTAAGACGTCGAGCGCGGTGAGACGACCGTGACCGAGCTATCGGTGTCGGGGCCAGGAGTCACGATATCGAAGGTCTTTACCACGCCGAGGATCAACGTGTTGTCGGACCCGTCCAGGCCCGAGAGATGCTCGTCACTCCACAGCCATGAGATGGCCAGGTCGAATCCGCCTGCCTCGAACTCGTATCCGAGCTCGAAGTAGCTGCCGTCGAAGTCCTGGATGAACGTGCCGAACGTCGCGAAGCCGCCTGATTGCTTGCCCGTGATGCGGAGGAAGCCGTAGTCCTGGTCTTCCTCGTCAAAATTCTCATACCGGCCCCTGGAGAACTCCCCTTCGAAGGCGCGAAACGCGGCGAGCAGGTTGGCCTCCAGGTAGGTGTCATCGAAATCGCCGGTATAGAAGTAGCCCGTACCGCCGGCCGTGAGGGTGAGCTGATCGGTCAGTGACAGCGAGTAGCCGCCGAACACATCGACTTCGGCGCCATCACCGACATCGGCGGCCCAGGTCCCGAAGTACAGCCCGCCGAACTCGACGTCGAGACCGGCGTTTGCCGAGGAGGTCTTCTGGGGTATGCCGCGGAAAAAGTATTCGCTGTACCATCCCGCGTTCGCGGTGAGCTCGACCCTAGGAGCAGAGCCTTGAGCGTCGACCTCCTGGGCAACGCCCGGGCCTGGCGCGCAAATGGCGGCCGCCGTTGCGACCGTCGCCACGAATCCGTTCGTTCGGTTCGTCGTCATTCGGAACGATTCTCCTGAAATGAGCTTGCCCCCTGCGCGCTACCGCTCGCAGACGAACTCCGCTGTACGGGCGGAGTTCCCGATCGGCCTGCGGAACCGGACCTCGTGAACCGGCCACTCAAAGATCTTCTACTTCCGAAAATCTCGCTCATCGGGGCGGTTATTCGCGGCTCAGAGGTCGTCTTCGGATCAGGTGAAACGGTGCTGCGACCGGGAGACGAGCTGCTCGTCGTGTCCCGACCTGAGGCGCTCGGGAAGCTCGAGAAACTGCTCTCCTGATCGCAGATGACGCGACCCACGGACCTTCGTAACCCGTCATGATTCATGACCTTTCGGGACAAGAGATGATTCTCTCTGAACGCTACTCTGAAGCAAGCATCGGAGGATAGGGCGTCGGTAGGGCGTCGGATCTCTCCTGGCTTGATCGCTCCGCTTGACGCGCGTAGCTTGTGAGCGAGAAAGCGACCTCTTCGGGTCGAAAGGAGTGTCCGCTTTCCGGCCAGAGTCCATTTCCTCCACCCAGATTCTCCGGCGCGGTTCCATGGGCAAACCAGCGGCCCGCATGGGCGACCAGGTCATCCAGATGGTTCCGCACTGTCACGCCCCGATCCATCCTCCGGCGCCGGTACCGACCCCGATTCCGCACCCGGGACTGCCGCTTCTGATCATCAAGGGGAGCCCGACGGTGCTGATCGGGAATATGCCCGCAGCCCGGGTCACGGATATGACGATCCCGTGTATGCTGCCGGGGTGCGTTCCCGGAGGGCCGGGGTTGATCGCAATGGGTTCGACGACCGTGCTGATCGGTGGGCTGCCGGCTGGGCGCGTGGGCGACATGACCGCTCACGCCACATGCGTCGCGCCGATCCCCTCCCCGACCGGCATGGTCATGCCGCCCGGCTGCCCGACAGTTCTGATCGGGGGCTGACGTCTTTGCGGCTGAGGCACTTCGAAGCGCTCCGTCCGGTCTGTCCCGTCTGCCGTGCCGGCGCGGCGAGCGGCTCTCTCCTCGCGATCGCCCACGTCTACCGCGAAGTCTCCGGGCACATCGTCGAAGGCATACTCCACTGCGCCAACCCTCTTTGCCAGCGGGAGTACCCTGTCATCGACGGCATTCCCCTCCTGATCGGCAACCTCCGCCACTTCATTTCGGAGAATCCCCTTCGCGTCCTGTTGCGTCGCGACTTGGAGCCGCCACTCGAAAGCCTGATCGGCGACTGTCTCGGCTCCGGCTCCGACTTCGATCACGTTCGTCAGCAGGTTAGCGCGTACGCCTGGGAGCACTACGGAGACCTCGACCCGGCGCGGACGGCCGAGGATCTTCATCCTGGGACGATGCTCGGGGCACTCGAAGCCGGGCTGCGCGCTGTCGAGCAAGTGCCTCCAGGGCCCATACTCGATGTCGGTTGTGGATGTGGCCGCAGCACGTTCGATCTTGCTGAGCGAACGGGCGAGTTGGTGCTGGGTGTCGACCTCCACTACCCGATGCTCCAGGTGGCGACCGGCGTTCTTCAACAGTCCGTGGCGCGGTATCCGCTCCGCAGGGTCGGCCTCGTCTACGACCAAAGAGAGTTCGAGGTCCAGATCCGGGGAAGGGAAAACGTCGACTTCTGGGCCTGCGACGCCACCGCTCTCCCCTTCGATCCCGGAACCTTCCCTTTGGCCGTCGGCCTCAACGTCCTCGACAGTGTCTACTCGCCCCGCGAGTTCCTGAGTGAGCTGGCCTCCGTGCTGCGCCCCGGCGGCAGGACGGTCCTGACCTGTCCCTATGACTGGACGGCGGGGGCGACGCCCGTCGAGGCCTGGCTCGGCGGTCACTCGCAGCGGTCCCCCCTCGCAGGTTCGAGCGAGGCGGTTCTCCGAGCTATGCTGACCCCGGGGGCGTCTCCCTCCGGAGTCGAAGGGCTGCGCATCATTGCCGAGCTCGACGACCTCCCCTGGCGCGTCAGGCTCCACGACCGGGCGACGATGAACTACCGGCTGCACCTGATCGTCGCCGAACGCGTCTGACCGGGTCTTCGCCAACGACCGGCGCGCCAGTGGGGCGCCGATTCGATCCCGCGATCGAGTCAGATGGAACAGAGAAGGCCCCGCCGCATTCGACACGGTGGAGCCTCTCGTTTCGAGTGCTCGCTGCATCCCCTCAGCCGGGGCGGCTGACGCCCTCAGTCCTTCGCGCGTAAAATATAGGTCATGAAAAAGGCTACCGTCCCCACCACCTGTGACCCCAACCCGACTGCCGCACCGGTCACGGGATGGATATAGCCGAGCAACCCAGCGACGGCGAATCCAGCGACGACCAGCAACGCGGCCAGCAGCACTCGGCTTCCGAACGTCCGATACACTATGCGCTAAGTTCCTTGTGACGGAGAGTCGGAAGGCAGCGATGCTGCACGCCGCGTTGCCCTACGATAGGTTCGGGCTTCCTTCTCCGCAACGCCCGACTCCTGCCACCTCGAATTGACCCTGTACAGACTCTTGCTCCACCACCCGGCCGTTTGGCGATGATTGCAACCCCTGTACCCACAAAGAGTTGTCAGGTGTTCAGGGAGGCAGTCACGATCGCGATCCGCCGCGGGTTTGGGGGCAATGGAGATACTTGCCTCTGGAGCTATCTTTGGGAAGGCTTCGCGCGACAAGTCCCGGGTCGCCCCTTGGCGCGATTCGGTGCGACTGCCGGCTTCACTCCCGCAGGAGAACGCCGAGGGGCGCGGACAGCAGTAGAACGGTCCTCGACGTTCTCAACAACTCCGCGGTTGGAAAATCTCCCGCTGGAATGGTCGCGCATTCCTCGAAACAAGTACCCGCTCCCCGCACAGGAGGCCAGGATGGAGGACGCAAACGAAAGGCAAGCTCCCGAGCTCGCCCTGGAGCAGTTGCGTAGCAGCTTGATCGCTCAGCTCGATGCGCTCGAGGACCCGCAGAACGTTCACAAGGTCCGCGAGCGCCTCTTCGGCCGGCGCTGGGCCGAGTCCATCGACACCGAGGCGCTTCCCAAAGACCTGTTCGATCGCGTAGCGACCGAGGTCGACCGAGCATGGACCGCGCTGTCGCGCTATCCGTGGGATCTCCACGGGGCACAGCAGGCATTGCAGGCCGCCGTCGATCAGACCGAACGCTGACCCACCAGCTTCCCCCAGTGCACAAGAAGGCTGTTGAAACAGGCTGCGCTTCAAGGCCGTCTTGGCTCTGCCGATATAGGATTCGCCGCCCCGCCGGGAACAAATGTTGGTGTCGCGGGGTTATCGCGTTCGCATCCAGTCAGTTAGAACATCGGGCGATACAAGGGGATTGCCGACCTGCGGCCCTAACCCTGTCCGAGCTCGTGCATGAAATGACGACAGGCGGCCGCTGGGCTCCGGCAAGCCGTCGCGTACGTCGTGGGAAGTAAGGAGAACTAGATATGAAGTTGAGGGGCGATCAGTCGTCGATCGGGTTTGGCAGGGGGACGATCCAGATCGTCGCACTGACCGGGTTGGTCGCGGGGGCGGCGATAGGCGGAGCTGGAAAGGCGCTCGTACGGTTCAACACGTCGGAGGCGGGAGCCGAGGTGGTCGGAATGGAAGCGACCGACATGGCGCCTGCTGCGGAGCCTGAGGTGGTGCCGACGACCCTGGCAGTCGATGCGGAGCCTACGTGGGATCTGCCGAATCTGGATCACCCCCGTGTGGACTACTGGGTCAAACGTTTCACCACCGATAAGCGTGGGGAATTCAGCCGCTTCCTGAGCCGGAGCGGTCGATACATCCCGATGATTTCGGAAAAGCTCGAGGAACGCGGAATGCCGCGGGACCTCGTCTACCTCGCGATGATCGAATCGGGATTCAATCCGAAGGCCTACTCGCGCGCTAACGCCTCCGGGCTGTGGCAGTTCATCGCAGAAACCGGTCGACGCTACGGGCTGGAAATCAATCGAGCCGTGGACGAGCGCAACGACCCGGTCGAGGCGACCGACGCCGCGCTGGACTATCTCACCTATTTGCACGGCCGTTTCGGATCGTGGTATCTGGCTGCCGCCGGCTACAACACCGGGGAGAACCGTGTCGGCCGGATCATGCGGCAGGTAACCGGATCGGAGCGGGGCAACGAGTACTCCTACTACGAGATCTGGAACCGACTGCCACGGGAGACGAGGGACTACGTGCCGCTGATGATCGCGGCGGCCCGGATCTCGAAGGAGCCGGAGAAGTACGGGTTCGGGGAAGTCGAGATCGCGGAAGCAATTCGGTACGACGAGGTAGTCGTCCCCGCCTCTACGCCACTTTCGACGGTCGCCGACGCGGCCGGTACGTCCGTGTCGGAGATTCGGGAGAGGAACCCGCACTTCAAGCTCAACCGGACGCGGAACGACATGGCCAGCCCCGTGAGGCTCCCGTCCGGCAGCGGAGCCTCCTTCGCCGCAAATTGGGCGCGGGTCGAGAACTCGCCGACATTCGTCCAGGCCAAGGCGCCGGCCCAGACGCGCTCCTACCGGGTCCGACGGGGCGACAACCTGACCCGAATCGCGCGCCGTTATGGTGTCACCATCGCTCAACTTCGGCGGACGAACGGCCTTCGGGGCGATCGGATCAGGGCAGGGTCGGTACTCCGAATCCCGACGTGATCGAACTATCGGGCTATCCGTTTTGCGTCGCTTCTGATAGCCAATAGCCCTACACCTTTCGGCCTATTCCTTGCGTCCTCGTCTACCCCACTCTTTTCCCGCCACTTCGCAGGAGCCGTAACATGATTCCAGCCGACAAGTCCCCGGTCGGTGTTCCGGTGGAACCTGGTCAGCGATGGGTACGTGCGCCCATCCGGATCGTGGGGTCGGCGGATGACGGCGAGGATCGCCTGATCCGGCGTTTGGCGCTCGACAGGCTGCGGGATCTGCGTGATGACGGTGTGACGATGGCGTACATCGGGCGGATGTACGGAGTGAGCGGCGAGCGAATGGAGGCGGTAGAGACGGAGCTGAGGCGCTGAAAGACGCCTTACCGCTAACTGGCACCGTATTGTTCAAGAAGGCCGTTGATAGATCGCGCAGCTCTGCGTTACGCTTCCTCGCCGCTCCCTGCGGCGTACGAAAGTACGC
>WHSP01000204.1 GCA_009380025.1 Gemmatimonas sp.
CGCGCGGCGCGTGGCGTCGCCGCCGCCACCGTCGTATCGATGATCGCCTCGGCGACGGCGGCGGCCCGCACCGTCCAGCGCGCCGTGCGACCCGAGGCGATCAAGATCGACGGCGCCTGGCTGTGCGACCAGCGCTACGCGCTCTGCACGTCGGCGAAGTGCGTACCGTCCGAGCACGATCCAAAGGTCTCCGTGTGTCGCTGCAAGATCGCGCGCGGCTACTCGGTCGGCTTTAAGAACTGCCACGCGCGCGCCCCGAGGGGCAAGCGGCTGCACTCCAACTTCTCGCTGCAGGACGTCGACGCCAAGACGCGCGTGATGACCTGCTCCGCAAAGGGGCTGTGGGCCCAGTGCCTGGACGTGGAATGCCACGTCGACCCCGATCACCCGCGCCACGCCCACTGTCAGTGCGTGAACATGAAGACCGACGACTTCCTCACCTTCGGCGGCAACTGCGACACCGCCACATGCTCGACGGCGATCTGGTCGGCAACGACCAAGCCGTTTCCCGGCGGCGCCCAGTACAAGAAGGGGTTAAAGCTCCTCGGGCTGCCCGTCACCGTGCCCAAGGCCTGCCCTTCGCCCAAGAAGCGCGCGCGCTGACCGGCAGCCGCGCGACGACCAAGGCGAACCGCACGTCCGATGCTGTGGATGTGGGTGGGCTTTTCGGTCGGCGCACGCTAGACCACTTGTTTCCCTGAGCCCCAGCGGGCCGCTCCCGCTCAGGACGAGACTCGGGAGCGGGCCTTCGCGCTCTCGCTCGTCGCGCAAGGGAGGAGCGCCCGGCCGGGCCACCCCCGGCCGCACCCATGGACGTTTCAGCTGAGCTGCTCGGACAGCCCGATGATGATGCCCTCAGGGCCACGCAGGAAGCAGAGCCGGTAGATGTCCTCGTACTGCGCAATCTCGCCCACAAGTCCGGCGCCGTGGCTGCGCAGACGGGTGACGACGTCGTCGACGTCGTCGACCATGAACATGATGCGGCGCATGCCCAGCGCGTTCGCCGGCGCGCTCTCCGGCTCGGCTCTGACCGCCGGCGGCGTGTGGAACTTCGACAGCTCGACTCGGCCGTGGCCGTCCGGGGTCCGCATCATGGTGATGTCGGCACGGACGCCGTTGAGCCCGACGGTCTGGTCCACCCAAGGCCCCTCGACCGTCGCCTCGCCTTCCAGCTCCATACCGAGTTCGGCGAAGAACGCTTTAGCAGCCTCGAGGTCCTGGACGACGATGAGTACGTTGTCCATCCGCTGAATCATGGTGTCCTCCTGGTGTCGTGGGCCGCGTCTGTCGCGACCCTTTACCTGGTGAGCGGAGCCGATCAGAGCTTCTCGACATTGGGCCTTTGATCTGCTGCTGCCTTCGCCCTGTCAGCGCCGGGCTCGCGAGCCCTTAGGGACGCGCCCGCTGGTGATTGCCGCTCGTGAGTGACTGCGCTCATGCCAATGCGGTCCGAGGTTGGATCGCCGAACGAACGGAGGACTCGTGTCGATCATCGAGGAACGACTACTTAATGCTGCGGGACGCCCGCGCTCACCGGCGACATTGCCGGGCTATCACTCGGGTCGCCCGCCTCGAAACAAAGGATTGCGCTACCCGGCCGATCCTCCGAGAGTGGAGGAGATCGTGGCGGTGATGCGCGAGACGGGCGACGGCGTTCATGGTGCTCGGATCCGTGGCCTGATCATCGTGTTGTGGCGCGCGGGGCTTCGGATCAGCGAGGCTCTGGACCTGGCGGAGGCAGATCTCGACCCGGAGCGCGGTGCGGTTCTCGTCCGCCGCGGGAAGGGCGGCAAGCGCCGCGAGTCCGGCATGGACGATTGGGGCTGGGATCAGCTTCGCCCGTGGGTCGAGCACCGCGCTCAACTGCCCGTCGGGCGGCTCTTCTGCATAGTCAACGGTCCTACCCGAGGACGGCCGTGGTCGGGCTCGGCTGCCAGAGAGCAGCTTCGCCACCTCGCGGTCGCTGCGGGCGTCAGGCGCCGGTTCGCGCCACACCAACTGCGCCACGCCCACGCCGTCGAGATGGCGCGGGAGGGTGTGCCGCTCAACGTGATCCAGCGACAACTCGGGCACGCCGACCTCGGTGTGACCTCGGTCTATCGGCAGGGGATCGACAACACCGAGGTGATCAGCACGATTCATGCACGCCGCGCGCCGACTATCCCCGCGAGCACGGGGCTTCTCATGTGAGCGGGAGCGTCGGACGGTCGTTCCTCGCGCGAAGCAGGAGCGAGCCTTTCGCCGTCTAGCCTGCAAGGAGATGAACGGCGACCCGGGAGCCCACGAGTGCACCCTTTGCGGTCAAGCGGCTCGCAGTCGCGAGCACACCCGGTCTGCATGGGCCCAGAAGGTCCTTCAGAACTGCTTTCGGACGATCCGAAGCGTGCGAGGCTTCGATTTCGATGGCCCCTAAGAGAGAGGGCAAGACCGCCAAGTCGGGCCGGTCCGGCAAGACCGGCAAGACCAGCAAGTCGCGCCAAGCCCAAAAGACCGGCGAAGCCAAAGGCCGCGCCGCCGACCCGTGGCCTACGCGCCGGCTTGACCTTTGGAAGGACGAACGACGCTGGTTGCCAGTGCTGTTCGGAACCGACGAAACGGTCAAGGAACTATCGAACGAGCGTGCCAAGAAGGCGAAGGGAGAGTCGCACGGAACCGAGTGGACCTTCATCGCTAGCGCCCGCGAAATCATTTTCGACGTGGAAGGGGAGGACGGTCAGTTCTCTCTCCACTACGTCTTGATCGGCCTGGACTCCGAAACGATGGAGTTCGTCGCGACGGCGGCTATCCAGGGTCTGCACTTCGACGCCAATGACGTCAAACGCAACCTCGCGTTCGCCTTGACAGAGGGGGTCCCGGTCTACCCGAACACGCCTGAGGTCGCTCCGGCGCTGGTGAGCTTGCAGAAGGACTTGATGGCGACCGGGTTCTCATCCAGCAGCGACGAGGGCAAGCGCTACACGTTGACTCGGTACGCCGCCGACGCGGCCCAACCTGAAAAGGCTCTGGAAGAGCTAGCCAAAGAACAACCACTCTCGTTCGCCGAGGCCGAGCTCGTACGCGGTTCCCTCGTCCGACAACTGGCCGAGCACAGCGCGGCTACCCGAGCATTGGCGGGCCTTCGCTCGGCCATTAACGAACTGCACGACCTGCTCGAGCGGGAGGTACGCGAGGAGGAGCTCCAGAAATGCTTGACCCGCAACCCCGCCCTCTTCGGCGCCGAGTACCGAGCGGTGGAGCCCAAGCACCGCCTTGGTGGCGAGTACGAGATGGACTACGCCCTGATCCGCATCTCGGGCTTGGTCGACGTGGTCGAGATCGAGCGCAGCAGCCACAAGCTGTTCAGACAGAGCGGCGACCCGACCTCAGCATTAATCCACGCAGAGCAGCAGGTCCTGGACTGGCTGAGCTGGTGCGATCACAACTCCGCCTACGCCCGAGAGGGCCTTCCGCTCATTCAACGACCAATCGGGTTCGTCGTCATCGGCCATACGAGCGATCTCAGCGAAGACGATCGAAAACGCCTCATCCGTCGCAATCTGACCTTCGAAGGCCACCTCCAGGTCCTCACTTACGACGATCTGCTTGAGCGGGCGCAACGGCTCGTCGAAGTCTTGGTCGGCAACGGCGATTCCTAGCGCGATAGTTCGTGCTCGTCAGCGCTGGATCCCGAAAGCCCGCCGAGCCAGGCCTCCGCCTCTTCGTAGAGCCCGCTCGTTACGGCTCCGTGGTGTAGGTGGCCCCAGCCCGACATAGGACTGAGGTCGTACGGCTGATCGCGAGCTAGCTCGCGCAGTCGCTTAGCCGCTTGAGAGACTGTCGCAGCCTGAGGCTCCCCCGCAGCGGCCAGGGCCCGCGCGAGCAGGTCGGTCGTGTCGGCGAGCCCGCGGGAGCTGTCGCGCTCCTCTATCGCCGTGATATCGGACGCGAACTGTCCCAACTCCTTCGTGAGACCCTCGGGTACCGCCGCCCCGCGCATAGCCAGCAGATGCGCTGCCAGGAGGGCATCCGTGAGGTAGATCTGGGCTAGCTGATCCAGGTCGACGCTTGGTACCAAGCCGTCTTTGGTGAGGCCCATGCAGCGCATCCAGCTCAGCTGGTAAGCGACGTTGCCGACGATGTCGGAGGCGTCGACGTTCTCATCGTCGTGGCTGCGAATGATCGGCGCGACATCGAGGTGATGGACCGTCTCGGTGGCCTCCTGGACTGCGAACGAACCCGCTAGCGAGTCGTTCTGATGCGTCGCCCGGGCCAGGGTCGACAGGCTGCGAGCCGTATCCAGACCCCAGCCCTTCAGGTGATCGAGTTCGAGAGTGGGACTCGACCACGCAGCGTACGCCAGGCTTCGTAGAGAAAAACTCCCTGCCGTTGGAGATGAGGTAGCAATCGGTTCGAAGCCCGAGTAGTGCAGTGGATGGGGGAACGTCGCGACAGCATCGATTGCGTCGGTCAGCTTTCTCCCAGCTTCCGCGAATGCCCGCGGATCGCGATGCTTGGCATGGGTCTCAGCGAGGGCGCCAAGCGAACGCAGGACACCATTCCAAGCCGGCCAGGCGATGTGGGCCTTACGAGCCTGCGTAGCACTGATTCCATAGGGCAGAAGATGCCCCAGATAGTTGACCGAGGTCCAGGAATCGCCCATCGCGGCCGCGATTGCACCGAGCTCCCCAATGATCTGCAATGAATCGGGGGCGTCCGTGGATGAGTCGTCGGCCAGGCGACGATTGGCCATGTGCTTTAGCGCGAGGACGAAGCGCAAGGTCCCGAAGGCCTCCTTCGGCAAGACGTCGGCGTGTGGGCCAATGAAGCGCTCGGCATCCTTGGCCGCCACGGTGAGTGCCGTGCTACGCGTGTTGACGAGCACCGCATGAGAAAAGTCGCGTCCCCGTGCCTCGCCCACCTGGGCGTGAAGATCGTTCGAGGCTTCACAGTAACCGTCCAGAACTGGGTCTTGGGCGACGATCACCAAGCACTCGTGCGCGTAAGCCTGCGCGAGGTGAGACAAGGCCCTGTGTCCGACGGCAGCTAAATCCCAGTTGGCGTCGTGAAGCGCTCGCTCGCTTACGGCGCGCAGTCGCATCAGATGGCCGCGGATCCTCGCCTGGGTCTCCGGCGGCGTCTGTAGCTCGAGCTCAGCCAGAACGTCGCCGCTGATCCCTTGGCGCCGAAGGCGCTCCGCTGTCTGGCTGCGGTCGCGACGGAGCGTTTTCATTAGCTCCGGAACCTGTCGGCGTGTCCGCGCCGTGAGCTGGTTGATTGGGTCGGAGAGGAAGACGAGGCGCCAGGCGATGAAGGCTGTCAGCGTCAGTCCACCAGCCGTGAGCAGAATGCTTGCGCCGGCTTCGGCACGCTCAGGTCGCACCCAGCCGAGCCAAAGCTCGAGCAGCGACAAGCCGCCGACAACGGCCAGTCCGATCCAGACCTGCCGGTCGCGGAGGATCCAGCCGCTGTCCGAACCGAGCGTCTGGCTGGCGGAGACCGGTCCGCCCAGAAGCGAAAGGAGGATGACGACGAACACGAGGCTTGCGCCCTGCGTAAATACGAAATCGCTGACACTTCTGCCGCCTCCAGGAGGCCAATGGGCGATGAACACCGCGAGGGCGACGAGCAGGAAGAGAGCAGTGGTAACCAGGAGAGCGAGTTGGCCGCTGGGAGGTAGTCGGCGCCGAAGGTTTCCGAGGCGGCGCCGCCATGCGGGAATTGGCCGCTGAGCTCGATCGGTTGCCTCGCCGAGTTCGCGGATCTGCGCGAGCATCTGGTCTCTGACATCGAGCACCCGCCGGCAAACGTAGTCGCTTAAGGCCGGGACCACCAAGGCAGCGTCCCGCCCCGCGCTTCTACTTTCGCGTGGATCCGGGCACGCCGGCGGTCCGAAGTCAAGTGGCCGGCCGCTCCCGCATTGGACGACGACCGGCTACGGACTCGTTCGCGGGCTAGGCTGGGCGTCCTGTGGACCCTCGTCCACGCACCGACGCGTCGAGCGCGACCGCCGACAACGCTGTTTGACGATGTCCGCCCGTGTCGAAATCGTCCGTCGCGCCCACGATGCGTTGAACCACGGCGACGCGGAGGCGCTCGTCGCTCTGTGCGCCCCCGATTTCCATCTCGACATGTCCGATCGCGTCTTCAATCCGGAGGTGTACCTCGGCCACGACGGCATCCGGAGCTTCGTCGAGGAAGTCCGCGAGGTGTGGGAAACCTTTTCCTGGGAGCCGACCGAGCTACAGGAGGTCGGCGACGTCGTCCTCTCCCTGGTGCATTCGGTCGGCCGCGGCCGCGAGAGCGGGCTTGAGATCGAACGCGACAGCGCCATGCTCTGGCGGATACCGGAGCAGACGCTAGTCGCGCTGACGTTCTTTCGCGATCCGTCGGCCGCCCGGAAGACCGCTGGCGTGGATCCGGGCTAAGTCGCGACGGCCGAGCCCCGGGGCGCTATCGCTTAGGACGAGGAGGGGTAGCGCGATCATGGCACCGCACGCGCGGCGTCTCACCGGGCCCTGGCTCCGTCTTAAACCTGTGGTGGCCGAGTCGGGACCGCTCACTGGAGCCTGCTGCATACAGCGCGTGGACGCAACGGGGTCCGGTCTCCTGCCCCGTCGGAGCGGTTGCTCCTCGCCTTGGCGACGGGCCGCGGTAACGAAGCCCGGAGGTGCAGTTCCTACCGCGGAGCCCTTCGTCGGCGCCGCCGCGAGTAGCAC
>WHSP01000205.1 GCA_009380025.1 Gemmatimonas sp.
ACTGAATGGGCGGCTGGAGCGGGTGGGGCCGCGCACGGTCATCGTGCCGCAGATGCTCAACAAGGAGTCGGCCCGTGCCCGGCAGCAGAAATTTGGGTCTCCCGGCATAAGTGTTGATCGTTATGGGGTTGCGGTGGCTGGGATTGGCTGTTGGGCAGGTTGTTTGTGACACGCCGGGTTGAATGAAGGACGCGCACGGGATGGATCTCTAGGTTCGGAGGGTCGACGAAGATCCTTCGAGCCGAGTGAGGTCACAATCCCGTGCGCGCCACTACCCTATTGAACCGTCTGCTCGCGTTGGCTGGTATCCGGGTGCTGGGTGTGTCCGTCGCGGGCGACACGGTGGTGGTCGATGTCGGGTTGCGGCGGCGGAAGCTGGTGTGCCCGCTGTGCGAGTTCAGCACCTCGAATCGTCATGACACCCGGCGGGTCGAGTCGAGCTGGCGGCACCTGGACCTGGGCCGCTGGCGGGTGCTGCTGCGCGCCCGGCTGCGGCGGGTGTGCTGCCCGACCCACGGGGTTCGGGTGGAGGGTGTGCCGTTCGCCCGGCACCGGTCCGGGTTCACCCGCGACTTCGAGGACCTGGCGGCGTATCTGGCCACCAAGACGGACAAGACCGCGATCTGCCGGCTGCTGCGCATTGATTGGGATACCGTGGGCCGGATCGGCGAGCGGGTGGTCGCCGACGGGCTGGACCCGGACCGCCTGGACGGGCTAGTTGAGATCGGGGTCGATGAAGTCAGTTGGAAGCGCCAGCACAACTACATCACCCTGGTCACCGACCACCGGCGAGGCAGGATCGTGTGGGGCGCGGAGGGTAAGGACACCGCCACCATGAACGCGTTCTTCGCCGACCTCGGCGCCAAACGCGCAGCTCAGCTGGAGGCCGTCAGCATGGACATGGGCCCGGCGTATGCCAAGAGCGTGGCCGGGTCGAAAGACGGCAAGACCAAGGGCCACGCCCCGCAGGCCACCATCTGCATCGACCCGTACCACGCCGTGGCCAAAGTCACCGAAGCGTTGGACAAGGTCCGCCGCAAAGAGTGGAACAAGCTGCGCAAGATCGACCCGGACAAGGCCCGCAAGTTCAAAGGCGCCCGCTGGGTGCTGCTCAAACGCGCCACCAAACTCACCGACGACCAGCAGGCCACGCTGCGCAAGTTCCGCCGCCGCGGCGGCATCATCTGGCGGGCTTACCGGCTCTCCGAAGCCTTCCGCGCGATCTTCGCCGGCGACCTGAGCGCCGATCAGACCGAAGAACTGCTCGACCGGTGGATCAGCAAAGCCTCCCGCTCCGGCATCGACGAGTTCGTCAAAGTCGCCCGCACCATCCGCACACACCGCGACGGCATCCTCGCCGCCATCGGACTCGGCATCAACAACGGCCGAGCCGAAGGCCTGAACAACATCGTCCGCCTGATCACCCGACGCGCCTTCGGCTTCCACTCCGCCGGCGCCGCCCTCGGCCTGATCATGCTCACCTGCGGACCCATCAAACTCGTACTACCACACGAACGATCACCCTAGTTGATCAACACTTATGCCGGGAGACCCACAAATCTGTCACTGCGTTGTTCACGTCCTCAGTCTCGCCGCTGTAGTAGACGAGATGCCCCTCCGCTTGCGCAGCCTCGATGAGTGCATCGAGATCGGAGACGTCGGTCGGCTCCTCGCCGGCCACCGGTTCCTCCTCGGCGGTTTCTGGTGCCGACTCATTGTCGTCGGTACCGCAAGCGGCAAGAACCAGGGCTCCAATCAACATCATGCTGGTGCCGACGCGCTTCAGCGACATCTGCGAACGTTGCTTGATCGTGACGCTCATGACTCCCTCTCTCCTTGTAGTTCCTTGTTGAGTCGGTTTAGCTCACCACGCCGTGCGCGCCCGGGGATCGCACCTTCCCGCATTGCCTGCAGTGGAAGGCTGCGGCCCGCTGACCACACCGTCGACGCGAATTTGCGGTCTTTTTCCTGGGGTGCCAATCATTGGACTACCCCTATGCCTCGGTCGCCGACGGTCGGTTCTTTCGGTCGATGAAGGCTTCGGCACGCTGTTGGAACTCCTTGGTCAGATGCAGCGGAAACGCCGCGCGGATTAGTGGGTCGTCCTGCTCGTACTTCTGCATGTACCAGCGGCGTGCCCGTACGGCCGCCCGTACAGCTAGGGGTGGATTGGCGGCTATCTCCTCGGCCAGTCGCACGGCCTCGGTCAGGTGTTCTCCTGGGTCTGCAAGCCGCGCGAAGATGCCTCGGTCCACGGCTTCCTCACCGCTGAAGATCCGACCGGTCAAGATCACTTCATCCGCGAAGACGCCAGCTCCGCGTTGATGCATCAGCGCGACGAACCGGGTCCCCCACAGTCCACGCGGAATTTCGGTCACCTGGAGCTTGGCATCGCGCGCGACGACCGTCAGGTCGCATTCCAACGCGAGCGCTAGTCCGAGACCGAGGGCGTACCCATGAACCGCCCCCACGATCGGCTTCCAGCTCACCTGCTTGTAGAGGAGCCCGTGCCCGCTGGCTCCCCGCCCTTCGGGGCTGCCCAGCCGCCTGAGTTCTTCCTGCGAGCGCATGTGTCGTTCGGCCACGTCCGCTCCGCTGGAGAACGCTCGTCCCATGCCTGAGACGATCGCGACATCGGCTTCTTCATCGCCGTCGAACTCGTCGAGCGCGTTGCGAAGCCCGATGGCCTGAGCATCGTTGAAGGCGTTCAGCTTGTTCGGCCGGTCGAGCACGATGTGCGCGATCCGTCCCTCACGCTCGTAGCGCACGTGGCCAGCGACCTCGTCGTTCACATCGTCTCCGTCTGGTCTTGATGATCCAACTGATCTGCATTTGCGGTCTCGGTCCCGACCGCGAAAGCGGACATCCGAAAGCCGATGTCATAGGAAGCCGCCTCTGTCGCGCGCGTCAGATGACTGACGAGCTCCTTGGCGCGCGGACGGTCGAAGCGGGATGCCGGGACACCGAGCGAGATCGCGGCCACCACATGGTTCTCGTGATTTCGCACAGGCGCGGCACATCCACACACTTCGCTCCGGTAGCCACCCCAGTTCACCGCGTAACCGCGCTGGCGGATAGCTTTCAACTCTTCGCGAAGCCGGTTGGGCTCCGTGATCGTTGATTCGGTGTATTTGGGAAGACCGGCCTCGATAATTGACTCGACGACGGCATCTGGTTGGAACGCGAGCAGCGCGAGGCCGGGAGCGGTCGCGGTCGCAGGTCCGAACCCGCCGAGGCGAGTGAGGGGGGCGACGGGGTAGAGACATTCGATCAGGTCGATGTAGACGGCATGGCCCTGTTCGAACACGGCGAGATGGACGGCCTCACTAGTAGTTTCGCTCAGCCACTCCATGTGGGGGCGCGCGATCTCCCTGATGCCCACGCGGGTACGCGCGAGCTGTCCTAGGGAGAAGGCGGCGAGCCCGAGGTGGTACTCGGAGCTGACTGGATCCTGCTCGACGTAGCGCTCACTCGCGAGCGTGGAGAGCAGGCGGTAGGCGTGAGCTTTCGACACGCCCAATCGATCGGCGACCTTGGAGACGCTCATCGACCGCTGGCCTGCGGCAAGCGTCTCGAGGATCGCCAGCGCCTGCATCACGGACCGGATCGTCGGTCTCTCGCTGGACCGCTCACCGGAACCATCAGCGCCGAGCTGCTTGCTCGCACCACCCATGTCATGAAACTCCGTTTCCATCACTGTGCCTAGGCAGTATCTTGCCGATCAGCCTCCATGTCAAGAGCTGGCGCAACTCATCTGAAACGCTATTTCTGGGATCCTATCTTTCTGATAAGCTCCGACCGCTGTGTTCGTGCGGATCTGTAGGTGCATATCTGCTCTGCCACGGTGTCTCGGTGTTTGGCCCGTGAGTATCTGAAGCGCCGCGTTGCGCGGCGAGGAGGCGGTGAGCGTGAGAGGCGAAGCGCGAGCGATGTTGATCGATGGCCAGTGGCGAGACTCCTCGTCGGGAGAGCGGATGCAGGTCCTCAACCCGGCGACCGAGGAGGTGATCTGCGAGGTTCCGCTCGCAACCACGGATGACGCGGAACGGGCGCTTTCTGCGGCGGATAGTGCGTTTCGGGCATGGGCGCGAACCCCACCGATCGAACGAGCGAAGTTCATGCTCGCGATAGCCGACGGCATCCGCGACCGTGCGGACGAGCTTGCCCGGCTCGTCACAGCCGAGGAAGGCAAGCCGATCACTGAGGCGCGCGGCGAGGTCGCCGGAGCAGCGGACTTCTTCTCCTACTACGCCGGGCTGGCTCGCAGTATCGAGGGCGAGATCCTCGCATCCGACATCGCCGACGAAGAGCTTTGGATCCGCCGTGTACCGCACGGTGTGGTGGCCGCGATCATCCCCTGGAACTACCCCTCCGCCCTGACGGCTCGAAAGATCGCGCCGGCAATTCTGGCCGGCAATACGGTCGTGCTCAAGCCCCACGAGGACACACCGCTGTCCGCCCTCGCGATCGGCGAGGTCATCGCTGAGGTCGGCGTCCCGCCGGGCGTCGTTAACATCGTGACCGGGCCAGGCGAGACTGTCGGGGCTGCGCTGGCGTCGAGCCAGACGACGAACCTGGTGACGATGACCGGAAGTGTGGAAGCCGGTCGCGCCGTCCTGCACAGCGCAGCCGAGAACATCACCCAGGTCTCGCTCGAGCTGGGCGGCAAAGCACCGTTCATCGTCCTGGACGACGCCGACCTGGACGTCGCCGTCAGGAGCGCGGTGACCTCGCGCTACATGAACTGCGGCCAAGTGTGCATCTCCAACGAACGGACCTATGTCCACCGCTCGGTCTACAACGAGTTCCTTGAACGCTACGTGGAGTGCGTGTCCGAGCTCCGCGTCGGCGACCCCACGAGCGAGTCCACCGACGTCGGACCGAAGGTCAACCGGCAGGAACTTGAGAAAGTGACGTCGATGGTCGACGATGCCCGATCGGCCGGAGCAAACGTGCTGATCGGTGGCCGCGTCCTGACAGACGACGAATTCGCACGCGGGTACTGGTACGAACCGACGGTGCTGACTAACGTCGACCACTCGATGGAGATCATGCACCGTGAGATCTTTGGGCCGGTGACGCCGATCATGCCGTTCGACGAGTGGAACTCGGTCATCGAACTCGCCAACGACTCGACGTACGGTCTCTCGGCATACCTGTTCACGAACGACTTCCAGCGAATCATGCGTGCGGTGAACGATGTGCGGTTCGGTGAGTTGTACATCAACCGCATCGGCCCTGAAGCCCTCCAGGCGTTCCACATCGGGTACCGGCAGAGCGGGATCGGCGGCGACGACGGCAAGCACGGCCTCGACATCTACCTCCAGCCGCAGACCATCTACGCCAACTTCTCAGGTCACGCGATGAACCACCTCATGCCTTACGGCGAGCCGGGTCTGGAGGAGCGCGGTGCTGTTGAACGATCCTGACAGGTACGTGCTGAGGCCCGGCGCGGGCCTGCTCCCTGGGGTGGTGAAACGGGGCGTGTTCGGCGAGCAGTTCGAACGCCAGCGTGGAGTGGAAGCCGACCCGGATCATCCACGCAGCCGGGAAACCCACCGGGTGGCGCCCAGGACTCGACGTGATCGATGTGCCAGTGGCGACCAGTACGAGATCCAGGGCGAGCAATTCTCAGCCGCCGTCCGAGCCGGCTCGCCGGTGCCCACGCCGCCAGCGGACGCCATCGCCAATATGGGCGTACGCACCTCCAGCTTGTACTTCTGAAGTTCCGCCAGGTTCTCAGTGGCGCGTAGCGCTTCTTGGTACGGGTAGTCCAGCGATCTGGTACCGCTGTTCTGGATGGGTGGTACCGGCCCTGGTTTGATGTGTGCGGGCCGGCACCACCGTGTGGGGATCTATTCCCAGTACTGCTTGGCTGCGCGGGTCTGGTCCTGGCGGAGTTTGCGCATGTCGATCTGTCCGAGGTTGATGGTTCGGGCGTGGTTGGCGAGCCGGTTGACGATCGAGTCGGCGGTGACCCGGTCGGGTAGTGCCTCGACCCAGTGCGCCGGCCCGGTCTGTGAGGCGATCATCGTTGGTAGTCGGTGTTCCCGGTTCGCGAGGACGGCGAACAGGTCGTTGGCCGCGGCGGGGTCGATGCCGACGGTCAGGAAATCGTCGATGATCAACAGGTCCGCGTCCGACAGGTCGTTGAGCAGATGTTGGTGCGCGATGCCGTCGGAGCGGGCGATGACGAGTCGGCGGGCTATATCGTCCATCCGCGTGTAGTAGACGGCGTGCTCGTTGTGGCAGGCGGCGATGCCGATCGCGCAGGCCAGATAGGTTTTGCCTCCTCCGGTGGGTGAGACGATCAAGAGGTTCGTCGGGTCCGCCTGCCAGTCGTGGCCGGCGTAGCGTCGCATCCGTACCGCGGTCAGGCCGCGCTCATCGCGGTAGTCGATCTCGGCGACCGACGCGTGTGGGATCGGGAAGCTGGCTGCTTTGATCAGCTTGTCGATCTTGTTGGCTCGTCGCACTTCGAGGGCGTCGTTGACCGCGGTGAGAAACAGCTGCTCGGGTGTGAGGGTGTCGTTGGACTCATCGGCGATGAGCTCTTCGAGGCGGGTGGCGACGTGGGTGACCCGCAGTGCCCGGAACTTGTCGTAGTCGATGCTGGTGAAGCTCATCGTGTCACCTGCCCGCCGGGGCCGTAGTGGGAGGCG
>WHSP01000206.1 GCA_009380025.1 Gemmatimonas sp.
GCGTTCCGTTCTCCACCAACGACACCAGGCGAAGCTTCGGGAAGCCCGCCTTGCCTCTGGAGGCTCCAGGACGACCGAACGCCTTCTCGTTCTCCTCCGTATCGGCCACGTCGAGCGTGCTGCCGTCGATCGACACCAACTTCCGGCCTCGGTACCAGGCGCCTCGGGTCTTCGGCGTCGCCACCGGGACCACCAGCTCCTCGTACAACCGCTTCAGCGGCTCGACCCCCAACCTCATGCGTGCCCGAGAGATCGACGACATCTGCACCGTCCGGATCGACTTCACCGGCAAGCCCAGCCACTCCAGTCCCTCCAGCAGGCATCGCAACACCTCCCCGTAGGAGACCTGCATGTAGAGCCCGAGCGCGATCACGTAGTACACCATCACGTGCATCGGCAATTTCCGCTGCCGCTCGCTTTCCCGCTCCGTCTCCCTCAGCACTCGCTCGACCTGCTCGACGGGAATCCTCTTGCTCAGCACCCCCAGGCTGATGAAGTCCGTGACCCGTGCTCCGCCCGCAATCTTCGCCACTGTCCGCGCCATGGCTGCCTCCCTGGAGTAAGTTTATCCCCCCAGGGAACACCAAGCTACTTCGGTTCAATCCTTATAGCAATAGTATTGAGGCTAAGGCGGACCGCTGCCCTCGCGGAGCGGCGCCTTCGATTGGCGGATCGCGGCACATGAAGCGGTTCTTGGAGTCCCTCCCGCAGCTCTTCCCTCGCAAGTTCCGGGAAGAATTCGCCGCCGAAATCGCAGAGGTCATCGGGACGGACTACGAGCGGTCGCGCCGGCGCGGCCGCTTCCACGCAGGGTGGTTTGCGTTCAGAACAACTGTAGACGTGCTCATGGCAGCGATCGGGGAGCGGATAAACCCGACATGGGTCGATCAGCGCGCAGAGATCAACGCCAGGAGGTGGAACATGGGGGGCCAGCTCGACAACTGGAGGAGGGATCTGGCGTTCGCCTCCCGGAGCCTTTTCCGAACCCCCGTCTTCACTCTGATCTCCGTGCTGACGCTGACACTGGCGATCGGCGCGAACACGGCGATCTTCAGCGTCGTAAACACTGTCCTACTCGACCCACTCGCCTTCCCCGAGTCCGATCGGCTCGTCTCGATCCGGGGGATCGCGCCAGGGTCCGACCTGTCGGAGGAGTTCGGCGTCGCCACAGAGTTTTACGTCCAATACCGGGAGAACGCTACGGCCCTGGAGGACCTCGGGCTGTACATGGAGGGCGAGATGACCGTGCGGGCCGACGATCGGGTCGAGCGGCTCCCCGTTTCGACAGCCAGCCCTTCGCTGTTCTCGACGCTTCGCGTGCGACCGGTGATCGGGCGGCTTCCGACCGAGCAAGACGAGGACGCCCAGGTCGTGGTCCTCAGCCACTGGTTGTGGACGAACTGGTTCGGGCGGGACCCGGGGGTGATCGGTCAGCCGATCGAGGTTGCCAGTGGCCCCAGGACCGTGGTCGGCGTGATGGGTCCCGAATTCGGCTTCCCGCACGAGCGGACATCGCTCTGGATGCACGATCTGCCGTCGGAGCCTATCCGACCTGGCGGATTCGGGTTCAACCTCGTGGGCCGCCTCGCTCCTGAGGCCGACCATGCCGCGCTCAGCACTCAGCTCGCCGCTCTGGCCAGGCGCCTCCCGGAGCGATTCGGCGGCTCGGTCGAGTACACCCGGATCATCGAGCAGCATCGACCGGTGGTGCGGTCGCTGGAGGAGGAGCTGGTCGGCGACATCGCGACACCGTTGTGGATCCTGCTGGGCACGGTCGCGATCGTGCTGTTGATCGCATGCGCGAACGTGGCGAACCTGCTCATCGTGCGGGCGGAGGGCCGGCGGCGGGACCTCGCCGTTCGCCGGGCGCTAGGAGCAAACCGTGCTGATTTGATCCGTGCGCAGATGATCGAGGCGCTCCTGGTAGCGGCGGCCGGGGGCGTAGGCGGTGTGCTGCTTGCGCTGGCGGGCGTTCCACTGCTCGTCCGCGCCGCCCCCGAGACCATCCCCAGGCTCGGCTCGGCCGGTCTCGACCTGGCGGCGCTGGTCTTCACCGCTGGGGTCGTGCTCCTCGCGGCGCTCGCGTCCGGCTTGCTGCCGGCCATTCGCTTCTCCAAGCCGGCGTTCGAGGGCACCCTGCGATCCGGGCGGCAGACCGACGCCCGGGCAACCCACTTTACGCGCAACGCCCTGGTCGTGGCGCAGTCCGCGGCGGCTCTCGTCCTCCTCGTCGGCTCCGGCCTGCTCATCCAGAGCTTCATCGCCCTCAACCAGGTAGATTCGGGCTACGAGACGGAAGACATCTTCACCTTCAAGATGGCGCCAGACCTGCGCGCGCACGACGTCAGCGATGGGTCGAGCTTGGCGCGCTTCCACTACACGTTCATGGATCGGCTGGCCGAGCTGCCAGCGGTAGAATCGGTCGGGCTGGTGTACACACTGCCGCTCGATGAGGGCGCGGAGTCGACTCGCATCGCCACCGAGCACACCGAGGCGACTGGCGCCCTCGAGCCACTCGTCCGCATGACGTTCGCCGGAGGCGACTATTTCCGGACGATGGGGATCGAGCTCCTTGGTGGCAGCGATTTCGAGCAGAGCGCCGCCCCAACGGACGACCCGAAGGCGATCGTCAGCCTCAGAGCCGCGAACCTGTTCTGGCCCGGGGAGAACCCGATCGGGTTGCGCTTCCGGCGTACCGGTCCGGACAGCACCAGCTGGATCACGGTCTCGGGTGTGGTCGAGGATGTGATCCTCGATGACCTTCGCCAGGAGGAGCCGGAGCCGCTGGTCTATCTCCCGATGGTCGGGCACACCGAGCAGAGCTGGGGCGTCTTCAATCCCACCTACGTCGTGAAGTCGTCTCGCGCCGGTTCGCTGGCGCCGGAGGTCCGTGAGCTGATCCGGGAGATCGCGCCGGAGGCTCCGACGTACCACATCTTCACCATGTCGGCGTTGGTGGCGCGTTCAGTCGCGCGCCTGACCTTCACCATGCTGACCCTCGGCATCGCGGCCGGCATCGCGATTATCCTCGGCGCCGTGGGTCTGTACGGTGTGCTGTCGTACGTGGTGTCGCAGCGGACGCAGGAGATCGGCATCCGCATGGCGCTGGGCGCGCGGGCCGGAGAGCTCAGACGGATGATCGTCGCCCAGGGAAGTCGCGTCACGCTCCTGGGCGTGCTGATTGGGGCGATCGCGGCGGTCGCCCTCACCCGGGTGCTCGAAAGCCTTCTTTTCGGCGTCGCGGCCGTGCATGTCCCGACCTTCGCGATCACGGCAGGATTGATGCTCGGCGTGGCGCTACTGGCCAGCTACCTACCGGCGCGGCGCGCGTCCTCGGTGGATCCGGTCCAAGCGCTGAGGTCGCAGTAGTGCCGGGGTAGTGCCGGCTGATGTTTCGGTCGATGAACCACGATGCCAGAATCGGGAGGCCTGTGATCGAAAGAGCTTCCTCCGCGGCAATCTTTGGGCTTGCCGGCGGATCCCTGGTCTTCCTCGCCGTCGCCGCCAGCGCCGCATCTAGTCCAGACCTCCGCGCCGGCCGCATTCAGCCGGCGGTTGGGTTGCCGAATGAGTAACCGGCCGTGCGAAGGGATCGCTCGAATTGGCGGCCTCTTTGTCATCGCGGTGACGCTTGCACCCGTAACCCCGACTGCATCCTCCGCCCAGACCACCTTTGATGTCTTCGGCGCTGTGTCCGATTCGGCGCGGGGAACACCCGTCCCACTCGCCACCGTCGAGTTGGAGGGGCATGGCTCCACCCTCACCTTCGACGACGGCTCCTACCGCTTCACCGGCGTCGAGGCCGGGGCGTACAACCTTCGCGTCACCGCCTATGGTTATCTGCCTGCGAGCCGAACGATCATCGTCGAGAGCGACCTCTCGATCGACGTGTCCCTCGGCTCTTCACCGATCGTCCTCGATTCCCTCGTCGTCGAGCCGCGCGTCATTAACATCGGCGGCCACGTACGCGATCCCGCCAATGACTTCTATATCGTCGACGCGGAACTGCTCACCAACCGGGGGCACATCACCCACACGAACACCCACGGCCGCTTTCGGATCGAGAGAGTACTCGAGGATGTGCCGCTCCGGATTTCAGTGCGCGAGTTCGGCTACCTGCCGCTCGACACCGCCGTCACTCCGGTACAGGGCGAACGATACCTGTTCGAGCTCCAACCTGACTTCCTTGTCGAGGCGATGATCGCCAAAGAGGTCGAACGTCTCGAGGAGCGCCACGCCCCGCTGTTCGCCCCCATGTTCACGTCGATGAACCGCGACCGGCTTCTCGATTACGTGGGCAGCCACACCCTGCGCACCATTCTCGAGTTCCGTTACTGGCGCTACCTCGACCGCATCCGCGTCGTCATCGTCGACGGCCGACGTTACTCCTTCACCGACGACCCCGTCTCCGAGCTCTCCCACGTCCTGCCCGAAGAGATCGAACGGATCGAGTTCACCGGCGACCGCTACAACGCATTCCTCCACGTCTACACGCGCGACTTCATGCAAGAGCTAATCGCCCGCCGCACTACCCGGATCCCTGAAGCTGCCATCTTCCCCAGCGTGCCATCCCGGGACAACTGAGCACATCCCAATGGATGTGGACTCCGTATGGCGTTCAAGGCGGCCGAGATCCGAGCTGTTCGACATGGAACTACTAGGCTGACCAAACGTCAGGTAGGACGATGATCCGCAAGGTCGTCAGCTGCAGATCTTGTGAGGCGTGGCTGGCGATCCACAGGGTTGCAGATGCCGCGTTTACCCGAGCCGCCGGAAAGTCTTCGTGCTCGGCCGGCGATTCCGCGGTCCCATCTCACCTCATGTTCGGATGAGCGGCTCGCGTTAGCGAGGCTGCGGGCTGCGGGAGGCGGTCGACCTTGAGCGCGGAGCGCGAATAGTAGGGTTCCGGCCCCGCGAGCAGTATCGCGATATCGCGATACGTATCCTCCACTCCGTGGTCGGGTGGCGGTGGCCCATGGGGAGGACACATCGAACGCAGTCCCATCTTCCCGCTAATGCCATGTTATCCACTACGTATAATATCGCCGAAACGGGCCTCCATATTATCGCCTGCGAATAGTATGGAGCGTTCCCATGTTCCTGTCGCCCGCCGGGTGGTGCCATCGAACTCGATGGCCGGATCCGCAGCCGCGCATCGTGCCTTTCGACGTTGAAGCTTATCTTCCGACGGGTTGAGGTTGAACTCCAATGCTAGAGAGACCGAACAGCCTGGTTTACGGTTGGACGCGGCACCGCAAGAAACTTTCAGCATGCGATAGAATTTTCGGGCGATAATTTTATTCGTCTTCGCTCGATTGAAATTTCTCGCAATCCGTTGCCGGATTTGAACCCGTCTCTTTTCGGTGCGAGCGCGCCCCGGCCGGCTGACCCGACTCGCTGGAGTCCCGAATATCTGATCGCCTTCGTGCCCGATCGGCTGCCCTCCGGAGTGGGAATCGCCAAGTGATCTCTGGCCGCTGCTGCTGGAAGCTAGAACTGCCTTGGCAAGCCTGGGATGCTTCTGACGGTGCGTTGTGCGCCGACGCGTGGCGACCCGTTATCGGGGCGATTGACCCGTTTTCGTCGCGGGGATACCGTTTTTGGTCAGGGATTTTTCACGATCCAGTGGAACAGGTGTGCACCTTGTCCCGCTGAGGTTCGCGTGACGTGGGAGGGATGCACCTCGACCGGAGCGTACAATGCCTTCGAGCATCATGAACCCCGAAGCGGAGCGGCTGGCCCGGGAGCTGGCGCGGATTACGGGCGAGAGCCTGACCGAGGCGGTCACGAACGCGCTGCGCGATCGACTGGAGCGCGAGATCGGCCGGGTTACGAAAGGGAGCGGCGGCTCGAGGGCATCCGTGAGATCCAGCGCGAGGTCGCGGAGGTGCCGGTTCTGGACGATCGGACGCCCGACGAGATCATCGGTTACGATGAGTGCGGGTTGCCGGGCTGACACGATGGATCGACACTCCAACGCCGCAGCTCAGTTAATCGACGGTGGAGCGAGCGACTCCACGCGCTCGGATGGGCGAAGGGCGCAAATCGCGTTGGAGCGGACCTATTGTTTCCAGGGGGAGATCCGCCGAAGCTCTTCGAACAAGCTTTCCGGCGGGGTACGGACCTCGAGGTGGATCACCTCACCGGAGCGAAGGTACAGCTGCAAAGAGGTGAGCTTCCGACTTTTCGGCAGGACCACGACGTCATCGATAATCTGGCCGACCATCTCCTGCAGCGCGGCGATTACAGAAAGGTCTCGCGCTGTGAAACACTCCGAAAGCTTGAACCGGAGAACTCCGAGGGTAGCGGGAGAAAGGGAGCCGATTTGCTCGGTTCTCGTGAGCAGGAGGCGATCTACGGTACAGGCCCTTGAGAGGTGGACGAATGTCTCCTCTTCCAACAACGGATGCGCGGCCACCGGGAAGTATCCAATTCGATGGCCACTTCGAACGCCCGCGTGATGATCTTCGGGTAATTCGCTGTACGGAAGTAGCGACGCCACAACCACGTACCGGTCCAGGGAATCGTCGGCTGACGCGATGCGCTCAGCTTCCTCTTGCGGGATACCCTCCTTGATCAGGGCGGCGGCCTAAGGATTGACTCAAAAATAGTTTCCCGTCTGGGCATGGGTCAAAGACGCGGATAGAG
>WHSP01000207.1 GCA_009380025.1 Gemmatimonas sp.
GTCGACGCGTAGAATTTTGATCGGATCCAACCGGCTGGCGCGCCGAGCCGGTAGATAGGAGGCTGCCCAGGCGATTCCGAGTACCACTCCCATTGCTGCTGCAAGAGTTGCCGGGTCGGTGGGGCTGACCTGGAAGAGGAGTGCTTGGAAGATGCGGGTCGTGAACAGGGCGGCAACAAGGCCAACCGCGCATCCCGAGAGCGCGATTCGGACGCCCTGCTTGAGTACGAGCTTCCTGACTTCCCCCCGCGTTGCACCCACCGCCATCCGGATCCCTATCTCCCTGGTCCGTTGTCGAACCACAGCAGCGCCGACTCCGAAAATACCGACGGCTGCGAGCAGGAGCGTGATCATGGCGAACGTGCCCATCAACTTGCTGGTGAAGAGGGGCCGGGCGAGCGGCGCCGCCAAGAGTTGCTGAACCGAGCCGCCTCCTACAATCGCCCAGTCAGGATCCAGTTGGCGGAGTATGCTGTCGATCAATGGAGCCAGGTCTGCCGGATCCCGTTGGGTTCGGACGCCCAGCACTTCGCCCGAAGCGTTGGTCTGTTGGACCGGCACATAGATCGTTGGTTGCGCCGTCACCAGGTCTCGGTAGCGTGTATCGTCAGCGACACCCACCACCGTAAGCCACTCGGTGTCTGCCCCGACCCCTCCCCGCTTGATTCGCTTGCCGACCGGATCCTCCCCGGGCCAGGTCTGACGAGCCACCACCTCGCTGGCGATGGCAACAGCCAGAGCGTCTTGACGATCCTGATCATTGAAGGGACGACCAGTCCGGATCCTTACATTCAGCGTCGGAAAGTACTCGGGATCGACGACCTCGTAGTTGACCCAGGAGTTCGCTCCTTGCTCCTCGGCAGACTGCCCCTCGGCAGTGTAGATGAGGGTCGAGGAGAGTTCCTCAAAAGGTCGCTCGAACAGCGCCGTCGCACCCTCGACGCCTGGAATGGACCGAACCCGTTCGAGAGCCTCATCGGACAAGGGATGTGTAGTCTCCAGGATGGCGAGCCCCTCCTCTTCGAAGCCGAGATCCACCGCCTGGAGCGCAAAGAGGCTGCGTACGACCAGGCCAGCGCCAGCGAGAACCAGGACGGCACAAGCGATCTGACCGATGGCCAACGTGTTCCGGAGATTCCGGGTAGTCCGGTTCGCCGAGACGGCCGGTCCTCCCCGGCGCAGCCAGAGTTCCAGATTGGCGGTCCCTGAGACGATCGCGGGGAGGAGAGCCGACACCAATGCAGCGACCGTGGTGACCCCGACGCCAATGAGCAGCACGTCGGCATTGATCCCGATCAACGCTCGCTGTGGAAGTTCGGCGGGCGCCATCGACGCGAGGATCGTCACGCCGATCGTTGCGAGGAGTAGCCCGCCGACGCCCCCCAGGAATGTCAACAAGCTACCCTCGGTCAGGAGCTGCCGAATCAGCCGGGACCTCCCGCCGCCGAGAGCCCCGCGGATGGCGATCTCGTGCGAGCGTGAGGAGCCACGGATCAGGAGTAGGTTGGCGACATTCACGCAAGCGATCAGTAGGAGAAGCGCCACTGCCACAGCAGCCACCCAGAGGATGGGGCGAACATCCCCTGTGATCTCCTGGACCAGGGGGGTCGCGAAGGATTCCGAACCCTCCGATCCCGGTGGCAAGGCGCCATACTCTTCCCGAAGGAAGTTGGCGTAGTCGTCGCGCGCATCCTCGAGATCAGCGCCTTCTCTGAGCCTGCCCAGGACATCGTAGATCGCGCTACCCGGCCGGGACGTCGCCGCCGAAAGCGGAATCCAGAACTCGGCGCCGCTGGGGTACTCGAACCCTGCGGGAAGGACGCCAACAACGGTGAATCGCTTGCCTTCCCGTTCGAACCCATGTCCGAGGGCCGCTGGACTCCCACCGAAGTAGCGCCGCCAGAAGCCGTAACCGATGACCATCACCGGCTCTGCCCCCGCTCGATCGTCGTCGGGACTCAGGATGCGGCCGATCACGGGCCGTACTCCCAGCAAGGGCAGGAAATCTCCGGTGACCCACGTCCCCGCTGCCGTTAGCGGTTCGCCAGCATCGCGCAGAACCTGCTCCGTGGTGCCCAGGAAAGAGCTGCCAGCGACCCCTTCCAGCACAGCGGTCCGCTGCTCGAAGGCGGCGAACTCCCGACCGCGAATCGGCCCATGGTCCACCGGCCCTGCAGGCACTGGCTTCCGAATCAGAACGACCTCGGTCTGACCCTCGATCGGAAGCTCCCGCAGCAACACGCTGTTCAGCACGCTGAACAGCGACGTGGCCGAACCGATTCCGACCGCCAGTGTCGCCACTGCGGCGAGCGTGAAGCCCGGGCTCCTCCAAAGCGTCCGGACGGCATAGCGAGCGTCGTGAACGAGATCCTCGAGCCAGGCCAGGCGGATGCCGTCGCGGAGGGCCTCCCGATGCTTCTCCACACCGCCGAACGAAAGCACCGCACGCCTCCGTGCTTCCCCAGCACTTATCCCTCGTCGACGGTGGTATTCAGCCTCCATCTGCAGGTGATGCTGGAGTTCTTCATCCATCTCCCGTTCGGCGGACCGCCTCAGCAGCAACGCCCGCGCTCGCGCCCACGCACCGATCAGCCGATCCATCCAGCGGTCTCCTCGTAGCGATTACTCGGAATGACAGAAAGCGGCTTGTTCACGAGCTTTCCAGAACCCACTCCACCGCTCCCACATAGCGGCGCCAGTTCGCTGTCTCGTCCCCGAGCGCTCGACGCCCCGTCTGGGTCAGGCGGTAGTACTTCGCCCGGCGGTTGTTCTCCGTCGTCCGCCATTCGCTCGCGATCCATCCCTTGTGCTCGAGCCGTTGGAGCCCGGGATACAGTGATCCCTGGTTCACGTCCATTACACCGCGGGAAAGATGCTGAATTCGATGTCCGATTCCCCATCCGTGCATCGGTTCCAGTGAAAGCGTCTTGAGGATCAAGAGATCGAGTGTGCCGCGGAGAACGTCGGCGGAGGTCGGCTCGGCCATGGTCACCCTTCTAGCCCGAGTTTACCGCGTTCATGACGTAAGTGACGTTGTGGACATTTGTTGAGTCTAGTTTTTTGTATGACCTACGCGGCCGTATGTCGCGCTAAGTCCAGGGTCTTGAAGAGGGCGCGCTGCTCGTCGGAGAGCTGGCTAAGCGTGGTGCGCAGCGTGGGATCGGTTTGTCCTTGCGCCGGCGGAAAGACGGTCACCACCTCGCGGATGTTGCTGAGCAACTCCATCATGCGACGCATCGAGAGCTCGAAGCCTTCGCCGGCCAGCTCGCGCCGGAGCAAGCTGAGCAGTGTGAGGGCGAGTACGCAAGTGAAGACGTGGACCCGCACCTTCTGGTCGGTCCAGTGGTGCTGAGGCCGGAGCGCGATATGGTGCGGGTCCTTCATGCCCCGGAAGGCCGCCTCGATCAGATGCTGGGACCGGTAGGCGCGCACGATCTCGGCGTCGTTCCACTCGTCCTTGTCGGTAAAGAGGAGCGTCTTGCCGAGCAAGGTCTTCTGCAGCTGCTCCCACGCTTCCGGGCGGAAGTGATAGGTGAGGAGGGGCAATTCGTCTTGCAGCGTCACCTCCGCCTCGAAGAGGTCTTTCATGTGGCGTCCTTTGAGGATCTCCCGGACGGCATTGCGGGTGCCTTCGAGGGTGGGACGGCGGCCGCCCCGGACTTCGCCACGTCTTCGCCGCTCGAGGCGTGCATGGATCTCGGCCAAGCCCCGCTGGCGCTTGGCGATCTCGCGCAGCAGGGTCTTCGATTGGGCGACGAAGAGGTTCTCGTTGTAGGTGACGAGCACGGTGCGCACCTGGCCGAACACCTCCTTGGTGGTGCGGTAGACACGGACCGCAGGCAGAGCGGCGGCGGCCAGAGAGACGAAACGCTCGTCCGGGGTGGCGAGCAATTCCGGATGCTGAGTAGCCACCAGCGAGCCCACGAAGTGAAGCGGGCTCTGATCCACGGAGGCGAGATTCGCCTCAGAGTTGTTGCCTTTGTCGAAGACCAGGGTGACATGTTCGAGCTCTTCATCGAGCTGCTTCACCCGCTCGACCAACGCTTCGGTGAGGCTGGCGAAGGTGGGCGCATCGCTCTGGTTGCCCGGATACGTCTGGTGAAAGAGGGGCACGTGTCCATCAGCGGTGACCAAGAGCGCAAGCCCCACCAGGCGCAGCGCGGCCCGGCCTTCCTTGCTATGTCCTCTCTGAGCCAGGGTGGATTGGTCGTTGAAGGTGTCGATGAAGTGAAGAAGTTGGTGGCATCGAAGAGGAGCCGGTTCAGATCCAGCTGGAACTCGGCCACCAGGTGCCGGGTGAGGTCTTCCTCGATGGCGGCGATGGCCTCCTTCGAGACCCGGTCCATGTTGTCCCAGAAGCGTTGGCTGGTGAGCTGAGCGGACTGGATCTCGAGCAGCCTGCGAAGGACCGTGGAAGCGAACCACTCCCCGACCTTCGCTTTGCTCTTGGGCGCGATTGCGCGGTTCAGGGTGGCGACCAGCAGGTACGTCCCCACCGAGGGTCCCTTCCCCCGCTTGGGGACGCGGCGGTCGATGGTGCCGACGAGGTCGAGGCGCCGACTCAGGTCATACAGCGCTGCAGAGGCGCCCAGCTCGGTAATGAGGCTCTCGCGTTCGGGCTGAGGGATCGCGGGCCGACCGGCGCGCTTCTCCTCGACGGCGGAGACGATATCTTCGAGGCGGCCGAGGTATTTCTGCCAGACGATCTTGGGTTTCCCGCCGACGCGTTTGCACTCGCGCGCGTACCAGATAGGGGCGCCCTCGAATCATCTTCTTGTTGATGGTGGCCATGCGTAGGTCATACAACTCTTCACGTCGCTTGTCAAGAGGAGGGATAACTTCGCATAAACTAGCGGCTACTGGTCCAGTTCAAGGAGGATGGACGACCAAAAACTGTTAGGTCATACACTTCGACGCGCGTTTTCAAACCTCGTAGACCATCGGCGCAACCCGGCAAGTGCATCTGCGAAGGTGGTTTACGATACAGGTCGGATGAACGACCTAATCGCAGCGGGCCGAATTCTAGCCGCGAACGCGGTAAACTCGGGCTAGGTCATCGATCGCGTTCGGTTTTGTCATATGGAGAAGGGTATCAGGCGGCGAACGACGCCGCCACAACACTCCATCACGCAAGGGACATGTCACACTCTACGATCGTACTCCTAAGCGAAAGGGATGCCGCGGCCGCACTCGGCCTGACTCCACGAACTCTCCAAGAATGGCGAAGGCGGGGAGGCGGACCCCCGTACGTAAGGATCTCAAGTCGCTGCCTGAGATATCGGGTCGCCGATCTTGAAGAATGGGCCGCCGAGCGGCTGTGAAGCTCGACGTCGGATCCGGGGAGGGCAGCATGAGCCTGAGGCGGTTCGCAGAGCTCCGCCGCCTGCGGATACGCCGCGACGAAGCGGGCGAGATGACGATCCGACGATCGCCCCGCCGAGAAGGGGAAAGGACATTCCCATGAGTTTCGACGAAAAAGAGCCTCCGAACGAAGCAACCCACGAGGCGATAAGGAACCCCGTCGAGGGGAAGATCCAAAAGATGGAGCTCGTTACCGACGCGCTCGCCGAAGTCGGGACGGTCTCCGAAGCGTGCCGGCGGGCCGGAATCGCGAGAGCGACGTATTACCGTTGGCTGGACGACGATCCAGCGTTCCAGGCGCAGGTAGACGAGGCGCAAGAGGCCCATAACGACGCCATCCGGAACGAGATCGAACGCCGTGCGGTGGAGGGGGTGCGGAAGCCGGTCGGCTTCTACAAAGGCGAGCACGGCGGCACGTTCGTCCAGGAGTACAGCGATACGCTCTTGATCTTCCACGCCAAGGCGCGGATGCCGGAATACCGGGACAAGGTCGACGTCCAGCAGACCATCAAGCTGGACCGCATCGATTGGGACCAGCTCCCAAACTCCGTGATCGACCGCATTGCGAACCGAGAGAACGCGTTCGCCGTCCTGGCCAGCTACATCGACCAAGGCAACGAGCTGCCGTTGCTCCCAGGAGGCAAGCGATCGCTGATGACCCGTCCCGTCGACCCAGGCGGGGAACCCTCCGACAACGACGGTTCGCATCAATAGCAAGGGAGAGAACGGAACATGGCCACGATCTACGACGGACTCTACTCCCACCGCGCCATCGAGCCACCGCGAACCAACGCATGGCAAGAAGCCGGACGCCAGCTCACCGGCATCGGCGGCTTGATTCGCGGCATGGACGAGCAGAACCGGGCGCGTGAGCGTCAGCAGATGCTCGACGAGCGCGACGAGACGCGGTATCAGGAAGCGCTCGACTGGCGCGGGCAGCAGGCCGCAACCGAGCAGGAGCGGTTTGATCTCGGTCAGCGCGACCTGGGACGCGTTCGTGTGCAGCCCGGCGACGACCAGATGTCGGCGATCAGCGAAGCCGTCTCGGGGATTGAGGACGCCACGTCTGCGCCCGGAGTGGTTCCGTCCGACTCCGGCGTGGGCGCGTTGATCCGGCAGACGAATCCTGCGTTCAGCGTGGGCGAGTCAACCTATCGCTACGACCCGCGCGATGACCGACCGCGGCAGGCTGAAATG
>WHSP01000208.1 GCA_009380025.1 Gemmatimonas sp.
TACGCCGCAGGGAGCGGCGAGGAAGTGCGCGCCCGAAGGAAGCATCAGTTCCCACTCAGAGATGCGCGATTTATCAACGCCTTCTAGGGATCGGTTATGCAGAATGACGTGATGACCGGGATGTGGATTGCCGGCGCCCTGATGAGCGTTCTGCCGATCGCGATCGGCATCGCGACGGTGACGGCGATCCTCCGCGGCGTGAGATCTGCTTCCAGCGAGGGCGCTGCGGATCAGGGTAAAGACGAACCGTTCTCGTCCGTTTCCGACGGGATGCCCAGAAAGCGAGCGAGGTGGCGTAAGTAGAAGGTGAGGAGGCCGGCGAGAGCCGCGAAGACGAGGGCGATCAGGAGCGACGCGGTCTCGCCCGATCGGAGGAAAGCCGCAAATTCCCACAATGCGTAACCAGCACAGAAGAGAATGGCCGTGCCGATCAGGATGCGGTGAAAGCCGATCAGGGACATGGACCAGGCGGAGCGAGGGGGAGGCGCGAAGTGCCCGCAGCAAACTAATCGAGGAGGTCCGAGATGGAAATCCCGCTGTTGCGAGGCGCATTGAAGGTCCTACGGGTCTGGAAGTCGGAGCCAGTGCAGGAGAGTCCGTCCACGCCGGTTACGCGAGAGGGCTTGATGGCGCGGCTAGCCGTCACCGGTCCGCGGGATCTCGCGGGTGAGGTGCTCGACGACCTCGACCTCCGAGGGGCGAACTTACGAGGCGTTCGGCTGAAGGGGGCGCATCTCCATCGGACCAACCTCGAGGGGGCGGAACTTTCGGAAGCGGAGCTGTCGGAGACGATGCTCTCGGGGGCGAGCCTCGCGAACGCAACGCTGAAGGGAGCCATCCTTCGAGACGCCAACGTGCTGAGGGTAGGGCCGAACCCGAGGGAGCCCGTGACGCTGACGGGGGCCAATCTCCAGGACGCGGATCTCGTCGGCTGCAATCTCGACCACGCGAAACTGATCGGTGCCATCCTCGACGGAGCCAACCTGCGCGAGGCCAATCTCCACCGGGCGGACCTCACCGGCGCCCGCTTGGTCGGTGCGATCCTCGACGGCGCCAACCTTCGTCACGCCAACCTCACCGACGCAGACCTCAGCGACGCCGACCTCTCGACGGTCGACCTCGTGCGGGCCACCTGCACGAGGGCGTCGTTTGCTCGCGCCCGCCTCTACCGCGCCAGCCTGAAGGGGGCCGTACTCGAGGGCGGAAACCTCCAGGGCGCGGACCTCACCGAGGCCGACCTCGAGCACGCCGATCTGCGCAACGCCCGGCTCGCGGGAGCCATCGTTACCAGAGCAGACTTCGACGAAGTGAACCTGCAGGGCGCTGACCTGACGGGCGTGGATATGTCGTCGGCGTCGAACTATCGCCCACCGAATGCCTAGTACTCCGTGCCGGTTCGTCATTCGGGGGTGCCCCGACTCTTGGTACCCGGAATACGTCGTCGTAATTGTGACGAGAGGCAGCAAGTAACGACAAGGTGGTCTTACACGGTTACGCCGAGGCGTGCGGAGGCACCCCCGCGCCTTCGCGTTCTCCGCGGGATGGCCTCTGCGGTGCCGGCTTCTCCTTCCGATACAGCGCATTCGTACTGACCCGCCTACCGGGCGGTGCCTCGACCCGAACCGTCTCGCTCGGTACCTCCGTTCTGAATCCATAGCGCTTCATCGCCGCGTCGAGCGCCTCTCGCTCGAAGAGTATGACGCGACCACCGGGAAAGCCATCGTAGACGTCGGGGTCGTCGGCGGTCGGCCGAACGCCTTCGCCCGTCATGTCCACCTCCGGGGTGAAGTGCTGCATCAGCAGGCGCCCTTCCGTCGCGAGGACCCGGTTCACTTCCGAGATCGTTCGCTCCCATTCGGCGCGACTGCGAGCGTTGTGGAGGATGCCGAGTGCAACGACCAGGCTGAACGTTGCATCGGCGTACACACCCAGGTCGTCCATCCGGCCGTGGTGCACTCGGCGCTGAGCCGCCTCGTCGCCAAGGACCGGCCTCAGCCGCTCCCGGGTCCTGGCGACCATGGCGGCGGATGCGTCGAGGGCCCAGACGTCGAGACCATGCTCCGCGAGGAACACCGCATTTCGGCCTCCCGCGCAACCCAGATCCAGGACGCGGGTCGATCCGGGCGACTCGCAGGCGTCGATCAGCTTCAGCAGCCGATGATCGGGTTCACGCGCGGCGAACTGCTCGACTACGTCCGCCTGCTCCCAGAACTCGTCGGCCATTCTTCTCGGTGAATGGTGTCAATGGCCCTGCCCCGTTACGCCAACGCCTTGCGGCGACCGAGGACCGCCGAGGTCAACAACCCGCCGATCGCTCCGGTGACGGCGCTCGACGCCGTGCCGAAGAGAAGTAGCGATGTCTCGACGTCGCCCATCGCTACCGAGGCAGCGATCCCGATCAGACCGCATACTCCGCCAGCGATCGCCCCACCTCCTGCGGCCCGACTTCGCGCTGCCCCCGCCCATGCCGCGTACATCCCCCCGGCGATCATCGAGATCAGCATCCCCAGTACCGCGAAGAGCGATGCGACCGCCGGGCTGAAGTTCCCCGCGATCACCATCACGAGCTGAAGGATGGTTCCGATTCCCGCGGCATTCATCATCGCGCGGGTCTCCGTCGGTCGCTCCATGGCTTTCGACTCCGTAGTGAAGGTGGGATCTGATCCTCGCGTTCGCGACGACCGATCGGGACGGCCGGAACCGTTCACCCAAACACGGACGTACCGTGTGGATTCCTGTAGCAGCTCGAAATACTTCCTCAGCTGAGTGATCGAAGCGTCGAATGCCTCCAGCGACCGGTCAAGGACGGTCCGTGACCGGGTTCACCCGCTCAGCCCCCGGCGATACTAGACCAGTTCTTCACCAGATGCTCCGCGGTTCGCCAGGTGAGGGCCTGTACGGTGAGGGTCGGGTTGTGGGCGCCGCTGGTTCCCATGACGGAAGCACCGAGGATTCCGAGGTTGGGGGCCTCATGGGCGAAGCCCCAGCGATCGACGACGTTGGCGGACGGGTCGTCGCCCATGCGAGTGCCGCCAAAGGCATGGGTGGAGAGGCCCATGGCGTTGCCGAGGCCTCCGCGGCTGACCTCGGTGGCGCCGGTGGCACGGTACCACTCCTCCATGCGGTCCTGCATGAAGTCGGCGATGGCGAGCTCGTTCTGCTTGTACTGGGCGGTGACGCGGAGGACGGGAAAGCCGAGGGGGTCGCGCTCGACGGGGTCGAGGTCGAGGTAGTTGGTTTCGTAGGGGAGGGTGGTCTTCTGGATATACGAGCCGTGGGATCGGTCGGCGTTCTCGTGGATGTAGCGTTTCCACTCGGATCCCCAGCTGGGCGCTCGGCCAAAGGTGCTGCCATTGGCGGCCGAGATCGGACGGCGGTCGGACATTGCCCAGAGGTTGCCGCCCCCGATGAAGTCGAGGGAAGAATGGTCGAAGTTGTCGTCGGCGAAGTCGTCGACCGCGACGCCCTGGGCAGGAAGGCCGTACCAGGCACTGATGTCGAAAGGGAAGAGGGCGGAAACGGGAGCACCCTGGTGGTGGCTGAAGTAGTGGCGTCCCACCTGGCCACCGTTGTTCGCGAAGCCGTTGGGGTAGACGTGGGAGCTGGCGAGCCGCAGGAGGCGGACGTTCTCGTACGTATAGCTGGCGAGGAGGACGACCTGCGCCGGCTGGATGAACTCCTCGCTACCGACGACGTATCGGACACCGGTGGCCCTGCCGGATCGATCAGCATCGATACCGATGACGTGGGCGCGGGTGATGACAGTTAGGCGACCGGTCTCGAGGGCACGGGGGATCGTGGTCGTATGTGGCCCCGCCTTGGCATCCACATGGCAGCCACCGGAGTTGCAGAAGCCGTGGTAGACGCAGCCGGCTCGGTCGCCGTACGCCTGTGAATTGATCAGCGCGGGTCCGGGGAAGGGGTGCCAGCCGAGGTCACGCGCCGCATCGGCCATCCGCTCGTGGAAACCGGTCCAGCGGAGGGGCGGCATCGGGTACTCGCGTGCCCGGAGCCCTTCGAACCGGTTTCCCCGTTCATCGACGTTGCCCGCGACGTTGCCCGCCTGTCCGGATACGCCGATCTCGTACTCGATTCGGTCGTAGTAGGGCTCCAACTCGTCGTAGTCGAAGGGCCAGTCCTCGACCGTCGTACCTGCGGGGAGGCGCGAGGAACCGTATCGCCGGGTGGTTTCGCTGACGACCTTGAAGTCCCACGGGTTCAGCCGCCATGCCTGGGCCCAGTAATGGAGCGTGGTTCCACCGACGGCGTTCATCATCGGGTGGCTGCTACCGCGGAAGCTCGGCGAGTCGGGGGTGGCGCGGGTGGTAGGGACTTCGAGGTTGGCCTTCTGGACGGCCATCGGCCAATCGCGAACGTTGTTCCGGATCTCGTCGGGAGCGAAGTCCCGCCGGGTGAGCCAGGTCCCCGCCTCGAGGCCGATCACCTCGATTCCAGCGTCGACGAGGGGCAGGACGGCGACCCCTCCCGCCGCTCCCAGCCCTACCACCACGACATCCGTCCCGGGGAGCCTAGTCGCCATGTTCGACTCCTCCCTGAGCTCGTTGCATGGCCGTCGCCTTCTCGAACATCTCCGAGTCGTAGGCCGAGCGCCTTTCCGGTAGCAGCTCACCCGCCTCCAGCCGTTGCTGATCGGCCGCGCTCACACCGAGCCGAACCCCCGGGTACCGGAGCAGGTCCCAGCCGATGAACCCGGCGTTGCCACCGTAGTAGGGATCGCCGAACATGCCCTGCCACGTGTGTCCCTTGACCATCGCGAAGAAGCTCGCCGAGCTGCCTGTGAAGCCGGCGCCCGAGCCGGTCGCGGATCCCCCCTCCAGGTCGATGAGTACGGAATCCTGGTCCGTCGTGGACAGCTCGACGAAGGGTGCACCGCGAGAGGAGAGACAGTAGCGATCCAGCGCGGCCAGGTTGAGTCCGTACTCCTCACGCTCCCCCGCCAGGAACCCTCCCAGCGCTCGATCCAGGTAGTTCAATGCCCCCGCCTCGACGGCGCCCGGACCGAGGTCGTCTGCCGGGATCAGCCGAGCCATGATGGCTTCCAGCGTGTCCGCCTCGTCGGCCGTCAGGTTCTCCAGGCGACGCGGACGAGGCACCTCGGCAAACGACCGCGCTCGACCGGGATCCGTCCCGGCTCCGGGCGAGGCCGGCTGCGCCGAACCCTCGTCGACCTTCCCTGGCAGAATCGCCGCTGCCCCCGCCGCGCCCACACCCTTCAGGAGATCCCGACGGGATATCGTTCGCCGCTGATCTTCGGCCATCTCTCCGTTCCGGGTCACTGTTCCAGAAAGCACTTCGCTGCTCTTCAGGACCGATCCGCCGACCGCGAGCTACGGCGCCGATGCCGTGTCCATCGGCCCACGCCGATAGAAAGGGACGATCGCGCCGCGCCCAATCACGTGCCCCTCGATACGCTCCATCAACTCCTGCTGGGTCAGCCCGGGCGGCAGATCGAGCTCGGCGTCCAGCGCGTATACGAAGAAGTTGTAGTTGTGGAGTTGCCCGAGCGGTGGTGCCGGTCCCCGGTAGATCGATCGCCCCCACCCATTCTCCCCCTGTACCGCCCCGGCGATCTCGGCCGGCATCGGGGCGTTCGCATAGATCGGCAGGTTTTCCGGTAGTCCGGTTGCCGTACCGGGGATGTTGTACACGACCCAATGCACCCAAGGCGGCGGGTTCCCCGCTCCATGGTCCTCACACACGACCGCGATTTGTCTCGTGTCCTCCGGCAAATTCCTCCACTCGAGCGGCGGAGAGATGTTTCGACCGTCCGGTGTGTAATCCCGAGGCATCGTCTGTCCGGTCTGCATCCCCGGGCTTTCTACGATGATCGGGTGATACTCCTGGGCGTGTACGATGTTGGCTCCCACCAGCATCGCGGCGACCAGAATCGGGACGGACCTCGACTTCATCTCGAGCTCTTCGTGGCGGGGTTCTGGAGAGGGAGCGTCAGGCGGTTCCGGTTTGTAGAATAGCGGCCGCTCAACGAGAGTGGCAACCCTCTGCGACTTGCGTGGGAAGGGGTCCGGGGAACGCCATCGGCTCAGCACCCCATGACAGACGTGTGATAGAGCATTGCTAACCTTCCAGTTGTCATTCCCGCCTTCCAGTCGTCATTCCCGCGAAGGCGGCGCGAAGGCGGGAATCCAGGGCCAGGGAGCCTACGGAGCCACTGGATCCCCGCCTACGCGGGGATGACGACCAGGTGTCGGCTACTACTGCTTGGTTCCTACCGCGTCGATCAGGAAGGCGCCGTCCGCGAAATCCCAACTCGACTGCAGGTTCTCGCCGTCCATCGTCAGCCGTACGGTCACAGGGACATCCGAACCCTGAAGGAACATGAGATAGCTGCCGACGAGCTCCTCGCCCGACTTGGTCACATCAGTGACTTCCTGTCCCTCCTGTTGGCCGTCGCCAACCTGCATGGCGAGCTTTCCATCAGCGTCCATCAGATCGACCACGAGTGGGAAGTCGCCGTCGGGGGATTCGAGGGTGATTGACCAGGTG
>WHSP01000209.1 GCA_009380025.1 Gemmatimonas sp.
GGACGCGGAATGATGACGAAAGGCATATGCGTACTCTGGTAACCGGCGGTGATGGTTTCATCGGAAGTCATCTTGCGAGCGGGCTCATCGCGAGAGTCATGAAGTTGTTGCGTTCGGCAGTAGCGCCGACCTGCTCGAACGGACCGGTGGGGTACCCCGCAGGGCACTGGCGGGTCTGAAGGTTGACGCGTGAGTGCGACCTCGTCGCGACCGACGCCGGCGGGCCCTCCAGGATCCCGGCAACCGCTTGAACATCGTGCTTGAAGGGGCGACAGCATTCACGTTCCCAGCTACGACCCGACTGGGCTCGTGACGGGCGCGATCGGCTTTGCTCTGCGTCCTCGGCGAGGATCTCGCCAACAACCCTGGCGCGGGGGGCCACGGCAGTGAAGATTGAACAAACGGTGACCGTAAAGATCTGGCCCGTTTGCGTGAGACGATGGTTCGCCAACGGGATTAAAATTTGCAGCGCCCGGCGGCGAAGTTTTAGAGAGCGAGTGCGACGGCTGACAGCTCGTAGGCCCAGGCTCAACCCGGCGGGGTAGTTTGAGTGTCAGGGCCTACGAGCAGATTTTCTTCGCGGCCGAGCGTCGGATGGTTCGGAAGCTCGGTGGGATACTTCGGGGGAACGCTGTTTCGGGGCTCGCCTCGGACGGCCAATGGTGGACGTGAAGAATTCATGAATGGTTTCGGCGAACCCATGGAGGCATTGCTCGCTCCTTTGCGGTCGTTACGCCACCGGCACCGGCGAACCGTGGCTTTCCTCGCCTATACCGGCACGACCAGTGTAGCGTACGCCGCCGCCTTCCTGATCCGCTTCGAATTCCAGTGGCGCCCCGCGTATACCGCGACCTTCCTCTTGACGCTGCCCGTCCTCCTCGCGCTACGTCACGGAACCCACTGGGCGTTCAACCTGACCACGAGTCGGTGGAGGTTCGTCGGCATCCAGGACGTGGGCAGGCTCGTGGGAGCGACTTGCGTGGGTAGCCTCGCCTTCTTCGGCACAGCCTCTGCCCTTCCGTTACCGCTCGCGGTTCCGCGTTCGGTGCTGGCGATCGAGGCGCTGCTTAGCATCGGCCTGATCTCCGCGCTCTGGCTCGGCTATCGGACCTGCTTCGAGGCGGTCCGGCGTTATCGGGAGGGGCCGGCGGGAGGCGAGCGGATCCGGGTGCTCATCGTGGGTGCCGGGGACGCCGGCTACATGCTCGTGCGGGAGATGCTCCGTAATCCCGTGGGGTACCTTCCCGTCGGCTTCATCGATGACGATCCGTACAAGTGGGGGATGCGTCTCGCGGGTCTACCGGTGCTGGGTAGTGCAGACCAGCTACCGGCCCTCTCGATCGAATATCGGATCGACGAATTGATCGTCGCCGTGCCAGGCGCCACGCCGGGTCAGCTGCGTGTGCTGGTCGAGAAGTGCGCCGCGACGGGTCGGGAGTACCGTGTGCTGCCGAGCGTGGCCGAGGTGCTTGCCGGGAATATCCGCGTGGACCAGCTTCGCGAGGTGCGGATCGAGGACATCCTCGGTCGCGATCCGATCGAGCTCGAGCTCAGCGAGCTGGCCGAGGATATGGCCGGCGGATGTGCCCTGATCACGGGTGCGGCGGGGTCCATCGGATCCGAGCTTGCGCGCCAGATCGCGAGGCACTCTCCCGACACTCTGCTGCTCGTCGATCAAGCGGAAACCGACCTCTTCTATCTCGAGCTCGAGCTTCGTGAACGGCACCCAGATCTGCGCATCATCCCGCTCGTGCGAGATGTCGTCGATCGAGAGTCGATGGACGCGGTGTTCGCGATCCATCTCCCGACCCACGTCGTCCACGCGGCGGCGTACAAGCACGTGCCGATGATGGAGACGAACCCCGGCGAGGCGATCCGCAACAATGTCTTTGGCAGCTACGTCGTCGCGGACGCATCCGGGAGGTACGGGACGCGGAAGTTCGTGCTGGTGAGCACCGACAAGGCGGTCCGGCCGACGAGCATCATGGGGGCGTCGAAGCGGCTCGCAGAGATGGTCACTCTCGAGCTGCAGGAGCGGTATCCGGGGACCGTGTTCGCCGCAGTTCGCTTCGGCAACGTCCTCGGAAGCAACGGCAGCGTCCTTCCGATCTTCAAGCGACAGCTCGCGGCGGGGAAGCCCCTGACGGTGACGCACCCTGAGGTGACCCGCTACTTCATGACGATCCCCGAGGCGGTTCAACTGATCCTCCAAGCCTCCCTGCTCCCCGAGATCCGCGGTCACATCGCGATGCTCGAGATGGGCGAGCCGGTTCGCATCGTCGACCTGGCCGAGAACCTCCTGCGCCTCTCGGGGATCCGCTCCCCTGAGCGCATCGTCTTCACCGGGCTGAGGCCGGGGGAGAAGATGCACGAGGAGTTGGTCGGCCCCGAAGAAGAAACGGTCGAGACGGCGGTTCGTAAGGTCCGCCTCGTTCATTCCGTCAGAGTGCGGCCGACCCCCATCTTGATGGAACTTCCGGACTGGGAGATCGCGCTCGCCAGCGGCGCGGTGGGCGAGCTGATCGCCAGCTTGAGCCCGCTCTTTCCGGCGCTGTGGAGAACGAGCCGTCTCGCGGACGAGAGCAGGACGATCGATATCGAGCTCGCAAGCCACGAGCGCGGCCTCGGAACCGAGTCGACGAGGAAGCCGGTTCCTGCGCGACCGGAACCGCTGCTCGAGGATGCATCTTTCCGCCAACCGTTGAGTTGAATCCCGCCGTTCGTGAAGCCGTGCGGGAGACGCCAGCCATTGACGATCACCCTGGAGCGCGGCTCAGCTTCGTGAAGCCCGCCTCATTCCACCCGACCTTGCGCTGCAGGGGGATGTTGCGTGTGGCAGTAGACCGGTCGTACGAGGCGAGATAATGTGTGTGTCGATCTCGCAGCTTTTTCCTTGGAAATCGAACCGCTCATGGAAACTTGGACAGGCAAGCGCGTTCTGATCACCGGCGTCTGTGGCACAGTCGGCCAGGAGTTGCTGAGGCAGGTATTGACCCTGGGGCCGGATGAGGTCATCGGTATCGACAACAATGAGAGCGAGCTGTTCTTCGCATGCGAGCGCGTGCGCGCCCACCCGAACGTGCGGCTCTACGTCGGCGACCTGCGCGATCCGAGCACCCTGCTGCGGAAGATGGACGGGGTCGACGTCGTATTGCATACGGCGGCACTCAAGCATGTGATCCTCTGCGAGCGGTCGCCGCGTGATGCGATACAGACGAATATCCTCGGAACCCAGAACGTGATCGACGCGGCCCTCGCCAATGGCGTCGAACGGGTTCTGTTCACCTCCTCGGACAAGGCGGTGAACCCGACCAGTGTCATGGGCACTTCGAAGTTGATGGGCGAGCGCCTGATGACCGCGGCAAACGCCCTGCGGCGCGGTGACGGACCAATCTTCGCCTCCACCCGGTTCGGCAACGTCCTGGGTTCCCGCGGTTCCGTGATCCCGATCTTCGAGCGACAGATCGCAGCGGGCGGGCCGGTGACCCTCACCGATGCGCGGATGACGCGCTTCATCATGACGCTCGAGGAGGCGGTCCGCCTGGTGATGGAGTCGGTCTTCCTCGCGCGCGGTGGCGAGGTGTTCGTCACCAAGATGCCGGTCGTGCGCATCTCGGACCTGGCACGAGTAATGGTCCAGGAACTCGCCGCCCGCCATGGCTATGACCCGGAAGACGTCGAAACAGTCGTCGTCGGCAGCAAGCCGGGCGAGAAGCTCTACGAGGAGCTGATGAACGACGAGGAGACTCGCCGCACGATCGAGCTGACGCGCTACTTCGTCGTGAAGCCGGCGTTCCAATCGGTATATCGCGAGTCCAACGATCAGTATCCTGAGCGCTTGGCCCAGACTGTCGAGCAGCCATACAACTCTGCACTCGTCGATGCGATGGCGCCCGAGGACGTCCGATTCTACCTGTATACACACGGCCTTCTCGGTGGGCTCGCGCCGGTTTGGTCCGCAGATCCTCGGGCGGAAACCGAGCCCGCCCGGGGCGACGTTCCGCTGCCCGCAACCGTGTATCTCGGAGCGTAAACCAATGCGAATCATCATTCTCGGAGGCGACGGATACCTGGGGTGGCCCACGGCGATGCGATTCGCCGCCCGCGGTCACGAGGTCGTCGTGGCGGACAACTACCTGCGTCGTCACATTGCCATGGAGACCTCGTCCGAAGCGCTCATGCCGAACCCCAATCTGCAGGAACGCGCCCGCCTCTTCGAGACGCTCTCCGGCCGCCGGATCCAGGTCGAAATCGGCGACTGCGCGGACTACCGCTTCATGGAGCGCCTGTTCACCGAGTACCGGCCGGAAGCCGTGGTGCACTACGCCGAGCAGCCTTCGGCACCGTACTCGATGATGGGGTACGAGCAGGCCCGCCGGACGCTGGAGAACAACCTCAACGCCACGTTCAACCTGATCTGGGCGGTGAAGGATCATGCTCGTGACTGCCACATCGTGAAGCTCGGCACGATGGGCGAGTACGGGACGCCCAACATCGATATCGAGGAAGGTTGGATCGACATCGAGCACAAGGGGCGGAAGGATACCTTCCTCTTCCCGCGGCAGGCCGGGAGCCTGTATCACACGACCAAGGTGCTCGACACCGATCTGCTCTGGTTCTACGTGAGGACCTATGGCCTCCGCGTCACCGACCTGATGCAGGGGCCGGTCTACGGGCTCTCCACGGAGGAGGCGGACCTGGATGAACGGTTGATGCCCAACTTCCACTACGACGACATCTTTGGAACGTTGGTCAACCGCTTTCTGGTCCAGGCGGTCGCGGGGATTCCGCTGACCGTGTACGGGAAAGGGGGTCAGGTACGCGGGTACCTGAACCTGAAGGACACTATGCAGTGCGTGGAACTGGCGCTGGATTCGCCCGTGCCCGCTGGGAAGCTCCGGGTGCTCAACCAGTTCACCGAGACCTTCTCCGTGAACGAGCTGGCGGCTCGCGTGCAGGAGGCAGGACGCGAAGCCAGGCTCCACGTCGAGATTGCGCATCTCGACAACCCACGCAAAGAAGCGGAAGAGCACTACTACAATCCGGCTCACTCCGGGCTCCTCGAGCTAGGCCTCAAGCCTCACTATATGACAACGGCGGTCCTCGAGGGGATGATGGGGCAGGTGGTTCGCCACCGCGACCGGATCGATCCGGCGAAGATCCCACCACGTGTGCGGTGGAAGGAGGCCCCGGCGCCGGATGCGCTGGTCCAGGTCCCTGCTGTGTGACGCATGACTGCCGAGCGGACCGGGGCTCCGAGCGATCGTGGAAAACGCTGGTTGATCACCGGCGGATGTGGCTTCATCGGCCGCAGCCTCATACAGGAGCTCGTACGCGAGGGCGGGCATTCGGTGCGGGTCCTCGACAACCTCTCGGTCGGGTCGCGGGAGGACCTCGCCGCCGTCTGCGACTTCGTCGAAACGTCAGTAACTGCGGTGCTCGTGAGCGACGCCCTTCCACAGACAAGGGTCGAGTTCCTGGTGGGCGATATTCTCGATGAGCCATTGACGCGGCGGGCGGCGGATGGCTTCGATGTCATCGTTCATCTCGCCGCGAACACCGGCGTGGCGCCTTCGGTCGAGGATCCGCGTAGCGACTGCGTCACCAACGTGATCGGTACCCTCAACATGCTGGAGGCGGCGCGGCACAACGGCGTGCAGCGGTTCGTCTTTGCCTCCAGCGGCGCACCGATCGGAGAGTGCGAGCCGCCCATCCATGAGGAACTCGCGGCGCATCCGGTCTCCCCGTACGGCGCCAGCAAGTTGGCGGGCGAAGGGTATTGCTCGGCGTATTACCGCACGTTCGGTGTCGAAACAGTCGCGCTCCGGTTCGGGAACGTGTATGGGCCGAACTCCGGGCATAAGAACAGCGTCGTAGCCAGGTTCATCCGTCAGGCACTGGCGGGTGAGCCGCTCGAGATCTACGGGGACGGGAAGCAGACGCGGGATTTCATCTATATCGAAGACCTGGTGCTGGCCATCCGACGAGCAGCGGCAGTGGAGGGAATCGGGGGGGAGACGTTTCAGATCGCTACCAGCGCGGAGACGACGGTGGAAGAACTGGTGGAGCAGTTGGTTCCGGCTCTGGAGGAAGCCGGGATAAGTATTCCTGAGGTGCATCACGGTCCGTTCCGTCCGGGAGACGTACGGCGGAACTTCTCCGATACGTCGAAGGCCCGCGTGAAGCTTGCCTGGAGCTCCAGAATCGCTCTTGAAGAGGGGTTGAGGTCGACGGTCGAATGGTTTCGCGGCTAGGAAAGGGGCGATCGCGACCTTGAGAGCGCTCCTGAAGGTTTATCGGACGGCCCTAAGGCCGGTTGTCCGCTTACTTCCAGGGGAGTCTGCCATGCGGCGTCGGCTCCGATCGCTGTATTTGCGACTTGGCAACTCGCCTCCGACCTGGCTCGTCGTCAGCAAGGGAA
>WHSP01000020.1 GCA_009380025.1 Gemmatimonas sp.
CGTCCCGGGACCGCCGAGTGTGCGACCGACGACACGAATACCGGGTGGGCGACGGGGTTGCAGAAGTCGCGTTTCGTTGCCGAGACCGCCCACGAGAAGATCACCGAGTGGGGCGACGAGGTCAACAACTCACAGCAGCTGCTTGCGACTGCTGCAACGTACGCCGGTCTCGTCTATCAGATCTTGGGCGAGACGTACTGCGAGTCGACGGTCGATACCGGACCCCTCATGCAGCCCGACGAGGTGCTCGCAGTGTCGGAGCAGTGGTTCACTACAGCTCTCGATGACATCGGGAGCGGGGACTTCGAGATCGTGAGCACCACGAGCCTCAAGCAGCTGGCACTATTGGGTCGAGCCCGGGTGCGGCTGGCTCTCGGCGACCTCGCCGGTGCGGCCGAAGACGCGGCGCAGATCTCAACCGACTTCGTCGCCTACACCACCCGGGACAGCTCCGTTCGGCCCCGCTGGAACCACGTCTATCGGCAGCTCAACGTGAGCGGCTACTCGGCTGTCGCCGATGTCGTACAGTGGGAGGGAGGACCGGTGCCTTTCACCGGCTACCGCGACCTGACGATCGCTGCGGACGGCATGCCGACGATCGCCGATGGGGTTCCCGACCCGCGGGTTCCAGTGCTGTACCTGAACGAGTTCCTGCAGGACGGCGTTACCGACAACTACGCCCAGCAGAAGTATCTGTCGACCGCCGATCCCATCCCGGTGGCCCGTTGGGCAGAGGCCCAGCTAATTCTGGCCGAGATCGAGGGTGGAACGGCCGCAGTCGGGCGGATCAACGCCTTGCGGGACGTCCACGGCCTGCCGCACTACGCCGGGCCGACGGACGCGACTTCGATGGAGAACCTGATCATCGAGGAGCGGCGCCGCGAGTTCTTCTTCGAGGGACGCTTCCTCGCTGAGAAGCTGCGCAAGGACCTCTGGTTCCCACGGGGCGTCGGAAGCAACCACAAGGCGGTGCAGTACGGCATGGCCACATGCTTTGCCATGCCGCTCTCCGAGTACCAGAACAACCCGAACATCCCCGAGGGATACGAGGGACCGTACTGAGTCCGTTCTGCCAGCCGGACCAGGACCTCCCTGGTCCGGTTGGCCTTCGGGCCTCCTTGGCACCGCCGTTCTGGTGCGCCGCACCCTCATGAGACAGATTGGAAACAGAGGGGTCGGGAGCGACGGCACACGCTCGCTCGCCTGCATAGCACGCAGAACCGGCTCACGGGGAGTTGTTCGGCGGGGCCTTCCACCAGACGATCATCACATGGAATTGGTGAGGGCGTGGAGAAGGCACCGCGGTTCAATAGCGGTTTTTGGAGTTGGTGCGTTTTGTGTCGCCCTGATGGCGCTGTTCGTCGTCATGGGCGTTCGTCGCACCGCCCCGGAGACGTTCGTGCCGACCTCGCTGGAATCTCGGCCGGCAGCCGGAAAGCTCGTAGAGCCCCGGCTCTTCACCGTGGATGCGTCCGTCGCGGATCGCTGGCGTTTTTTCTCCTTCGAGGATGGAACGGTCGTCGCGAACCCGGGTCCTGTCGGTTGGGATCTCGCCTTTCGGCGCTTCCAGGTGATCGCGAACGGCGGGGATGGTTTCGCCGGCGAAGGAGGAATCGTCGACCTCGGTGCAGCCCCACTCGATTCGATCGCAGTCGTGCCGAGTACCGGCTACGTTCTCAACACGGTCCGTAGTGACACGGTCAACGCCGTGGTGCAGGAGTGGTACGACTACTCCTACGTTTCCCATCTCCTCTCGCCCAAGCCGCGAGTCTACGCCGTCCGCACCGCAGACGGTCGCTACGCCAAGCTGCAGTTCGTCGGCTACTATTGTCCGGGTGCGGTGCCCGGGTGCGTCACCTTCCGATACGTCTATCAGGGGAGCGGGGGCGTCGAGATGCTTCCGGCTCATACCGACGGACCGTCGTCCTGAACGACAGGGCTCGCGCGAAGGGAACGAATTCGTTCTCGATCGCGACTTCGCGTGAACCTTGGTAGTTTGGACGGTCACGGCTGCGCAACCAGAGAGGGCAGCGATTCTTCACAGCAACGACCCGAGAAATGGAAGTCCTGACCGGCACGAGCGGCTTCGCGTACAAAGAATGGAAAGGGAGCTTCTACCCGGAGGACCTGCCCGCCTCGAAGATGCTCTCCTACTATGGCGAGCGATTCCAGGCGGTGGAGATCAACAACACGTTCTACCGCATGCCGTCGGAGACGACGCTCGGTCAGTGGGCTGACACCGTACCCGAGGGCTTTTTGTTCGCCCTGAAGGCCTCACAGCGGATCACGCACCGTAAGCGGCTGAAGGAAGTGGATGATCCGGTCGCCTACTTTTTAGGGGTCGCACGCTCGCTGGGTCCACACCTCGGTCCGCTACTCTTCCAGCTCCCCCCCAATCTCAAGAAGGACCTGTCGCGTCTGCGAGCGTTCACCGAGTTACTGCCGGAAGATCTTCGTGTGGCGATGGAGTTCCGTCACCTATCCTGGTTCGATGACGATGTCCTCGAAGTCCTTCGAGAGGGCGGTGTCGCGTTGTGCATCGCGCAGGACGAGAAGCTGGAGACTCCCTTCGTGGCTACCGCCGACTGGGGCTATCTGCGCCTTCGCCGCGTTCGCTACGACGATGCGGAGCTGACGATGTGGATCGATCGGGTTCAGTCACAGGACTGGTCCGCAGCATACCTCTTCTTCAAGCACGAAGAGGCGGGCACGGGGCCGAAGCTCGCGCGCCGCGTCGGGGAAATCTTTGCAGCGCGCGGGGCGTGACCTCGAAAGATCCGTCACCGTCTGTGTCACGTGTGGAGCGATTTCGCCATCGGGCCGAGTTCGCCCAGGAAACCCCGAACTGATCGGTTCGAAGGGTTGGACTCTCCCACCGTCCTTTTCTTCGCTTCACGGCTGGCAACGTCCTTCGTCGTCGCGAGCGGTATCAGACTCACGTGTTAGTCGGGTGCATCACTCGGGCTAGTTAGTTAGTACTCCGTGCCGGAAATAGGACGACGTATACCTGGTCATCCCCATTCGTCGCTCCCGTATTCCCCACCGTCATTCCCGCGAGGGCGGGAATCCAGAGCACCGCAGCCGACTGAGCCACTGGATCCCCGCCTGCGCGGGGATGACCGCTCTTGGGGACTCGGAATACGTCGCCGCACCTGTGACCAGAGGTGACGTAGCGTCCGCGCCGTTGAAACGATAACGGCGCTCTCGGTGATCCGCTCGAGCTCTCCCGACCTTGGGTTTCGAGCCGAGCCATGGCACTCCGGTGAGCCCGGCGGGTAAATTCCGGTCAAGCTCACACGACGTAAGTAGACCGAAAGGGCCCGTTGAAGCGCGAAACAGCGGTCGGTACTCGCGATCTCCCGGCAACTCCGAATCCGCGTTGGTTTCGGCGCCCTGAGTTCGTTTATTCGGCGGCCCTGTTTTCAATCGCCATCCTCGTGCTGTCGATCGCGTCCTACGGCGCCGGGGGTATTCTCCGCGACCACCACCCGGGCCTCGCATTCTTCTTCTTCCTCTACGGCATCTTCACGATCAGCGCGGGATACGACCAGCCACGCCTGGGCTACGTCTCGTTCGACCGCGTTTCCCAGGTCGCCAGCATCCTGATCCTCGGTCCGCTGGACGCCGCGTGGGTCAACGGCCTCGCATCGTTGATCTTCCCCTGGCGACGACTCTGGATCGGTACTCCCCTCGGTCGGGTCGTCACGGCTTCGCTGAACAACGCGGGCCTGATGGCCCTGATGATCTTCGGTTGCGGGTCGCTCTATCGGTTGCTCGGGGGCCCCATCCCGCTACTCGAGCTGAACGGGGTCGCGGTCGTCCTGCTTCTCGTCCTCATGGTGAGCATGCAAATCGCCAATGAGGTCATGCTTGGCATCCACGTCCTCCTTCGGGACGCACGCTCGAGCTGGTCGATCCATCCCTTCGCACTCGGCCTCGAGATCGGCTCGGGGCTCACGGCCGTTCTCGTGGCGATCTTCTTCAATCGGATGGAGCTTCCGGTCGTCGCCTTGCTGCTCGTTGTGCTCAGCGCGGGCATGCTCGCCCTGAGGCAGTTCGCCCGGATGCGGATCCGACTCGAAGCGCTGGTCGAGGAGAGGACCAAGGTTCTCAGGGAACAGGCCGTCGAGCTCGAGCGGCTTGCTACCCACGATCAGCTCACCGGACTCTTCAACCGCCGCTACGCGGATTCCTTTCTGACTATGCGAATCGAGGAGTTCCGTCGCTACGGCCGCCGATTCTCGATCGCCCTCATCGACCTCGACCATTTCAAGCGGATCAACGACCAACAGTCTCACGAGGTGGGCGATCAGGTCCTCAAGCGCGTGGCTCGGATTTTCGACGGCCGGTGCCGGGAGACGGACGTCGTCGCTCGATACGGGGGAGAGGAGTTCCTCCTGTGCTTCCCGGAGGCCGACGCCCCGAGGGTCGCTAGAATTTGCGAGGAGCTCCGCCAAACCGTTGAGACGACCGACTGGTCCGATCTGGCCTCCGGCATCCACGTCTCGCTCAGTGCCGGCATCGCAGAGATGCGCCACGACCTGGATCTCGGCGGTCTCGTCAACGCCGCCGACCTGAAGCTGTACGCCGCCAAGCACGCAGGCCGCAATCTCGTCTTCGCGTGATATTCTGACGAAGGAGCGCTACGTCTCTGCCGCGACGAGGTGCCCGTGGTGGAATCCCAACCTGGGATCGGCATTCTTGGCGACGGGCAAGTACTCCTGGATGTCCGGCATGCGGACGCGTAGCCGGATTGTGTTGGCGGGGTAGTCGTAGATGGTAATGTGGTTGAGGCCCCGGTTGGCGGTGAAAAGCAGCGTCTGGTCCGGGCTCAGCTTACAGGCGTGGACGGAGTCGACCAGGGCGAACCGGCTGATGCGAAGGGAACCAAGCAGGTGATGGGTCTGGGTGAAGAGCCCGCCCCTCGCGAGCACGTCGTACATCTGGGTGGCGACCTGTCGCCGGTTGGCGAACTGCTCGGAGAGGTTCGGTCGCTCGTCGATGATCCGGAAGGAGGCGAAGTCGTCGAGGCGAATCATCACGATGGTCTGGCTCGCGCCGTTGCAGAAGATCAGCTCATCGTCGGAGATGGTGAGGTCGGAGTTGATGTGGGCGGGGATGTCGCGGCCGGCGCTCCAGTGGCGCACCACTTCACCGGTCGCCGCATCGACCTCGAAGGCATACTCACGAAGCCACGCCATTCCCCACTCGTGGTAATCACCCCGATCGAGCGGATGCACGCGAAAGGAAACGCCGTAGAAGAGATCGTCCGTTCGGTGGGGGATGGTATGCCAGCAGGTGGCAGGGAGGTGAACGCGGCGCACTTCGCCGGTGACTGTGTCCCAGATGCCCATCTCTCGCGCCTCGCCATGCCTTCCGCGCGCGGGGTTGTCCATCGCCCCGAAGACTACGTAGCGACCCGACGCGGTGCGATTCATCCCGTGCACGAGCGCCATCCCATGCGGTGCGATTTTCTCCGGCTTCCGGAGGTCTTTGGCGTCGAACAGATACAGGTGTGTGCCGACAGCGGTCAGAAACCGCCTTTCATCGAGCCAGACGGCGTGAGTGCTTCCCCGTAGGCTGGTATCGGGGATCTCGAAGCGAAGGGTCGAGATTCGATCCAACTCCTCGCCGGTTCGCGAATCGTAGACCAGAAGGTGCTGCCCTGCATTGCCGAGAAACCCCAGCGAACCGGTCGGATCGACCGTCGTCGCGTGGCCACCACCGACTCCGTCGTGGAATCGGATCTTGTACGCGTAACTGTTGTCGGCGGGATCGAAGAGGAAGATGCAGTTTCCCGCCCTCCCCTCCAACCCATTGATTCCATTGCCGTCCAGAGCGATGTGGAATGCGTAGGGGTAGCGCTTCATGGCGTGGCGGGAGATCCCGCCGGCGTGTTTGCAGTCGGCGACTTCACGGTTCTAGGGGTCGGCGGTGGACGAAGGCTTGAACAGGAGCCGTCTATTGTCACTGAATCTATCGGAGGATGAACGGCGCGTCCTCGGTCTGGCACCTGGGGAGGGAGTCGCGCTCTCCTCTTTCAGTCTCCATCGGCTGCTCGCGTCTCCCGACTATCACCCGAGCCTGGGTGACCCGGGCCATGCTCGACACTTTCGGCGCGCCCTCCCCGACGGAACCGGTTTGCATCTCGTCATAGTGGATGGCCGGGCCGAACTGCACCGGGACCTTTTCGATCCCCATCGGGGGCCCGTCGCGATGCTGCTCCACGTCGCGACCGACTCTCCCACTCAGGTAATGTCCCTCTTCGCGGCCGGCTGGTCGGTGCTGCACCGTCTGGGGCGCTGACCCGGCCCCGATCGGGCCTGGAACACAGCAGAAGTACGACGGAATCCGCATCATTCCGTCCCCTCGTTTCCGGCTTGGAAACCATGCCGTTGGTATCCGACTTTCCGGATGCCAACCAGCCTACCCCCTTCGGGCACTGTTACGCGTGTCACCGGAGGCCAGGAACCGGTCGACCGCTGCCCCGAGGTCCTGAAGGGTCTTGGCAAGGAGCGTCGCCGCTGCATCCTCCAGCCCCGTCTTCCAGCGTCCCTCACCGAGCGGCCCCAGGGTGCCAGGAGCGATCGAGGTAGCGATTTCCAGCTGCAGGCGACAGCCACGCCCACCCATTGCACCATGCACGCGCGTGATTCCCGAGCCCACCAGGCCACCGCCCAACATCCGCGATTCCACGCTCCAGCGGCTTTCGAGCGCCCCATCATGCCACTCCGCGCGTTCGAGCCAGGTGAGCTGATCCCCATCGATCCGCCCTCGCAGGGCATGCGCGACCGACGGCGCGGCTCGCCACTCGTGCACCGTCTTGATCAGTCCATTTGCGCGGCTCCGTTCCAGCAGCCGGATTTCCTCGATTCCCTCGACGTGTTGGGCGACCGCCGGGAGGTAGTCTCTGAGGGCCGTCCAGACCCGATCCGGCGGCTGTCGGAGCATGACCATCCGGCGGACGTTGATGCGACGCTCGTTGTTCATACGGGCTGTGCCGCCCTGGGAGCCACCGGGGAGTCGTCACCCAGACCGCCGGCGAACTGGATCGCGGTCCGAACATCGGGCCGGACGAACTCGGTGCGAAGCAGCCAACGCAGCGCGCCGCTCAAGGTCGACCGCAGCGGGCTCGAGCGGTAGCCGAGCTCACGAATCCTTCGGTCATCGTACCAGTACCACCGCCCCATCATCTTCACCTCGTCGCGGGTGAGCGCCGGCTGCACGCCTGCGCCGCGGGAAACGAGCTCGCTCCAGGCAGCGGTCAGGTAGGCAGCCGTATGCGAGGCGGTTACGATTGGCCCGTAGGTTCGGCAGAGCGCCGAGATCTCGGCGTGCAGCTCAGGCCAACCGACGTTTTCGCCCCCGATGAGGTACGCATGACCGGCCACTCCATTGCGGGCCAGCAGCATATGGGCCCGCGCCACCTCCTCCGCCGCGACGATGTTGCAGCCGCCCGCGAACGTGGTACGAAACGGATCGTTCAGGTATTTCGCGAGCGCGCCGTTGCTCTCGGCGAGGCGATAATCCCACGCACCGACGGTGAGGGCAGGGCAGGCCGCGACGAGGTCGACGCCCAGGGTTCGGGCGGTCGCGAAGGCCATCGAGGTCTGCCGGACCTTTGACATCGCGTATCCGGACGCGTCCTCCAACGTAAGACGGGACGACTCACTGCGGGCCTCCGCCACCGGTGACGAGCCGAAGATGACCGAAGAAGACGTCACGACGATCCTGCCAACCCCAGCTTCGGCCGCGGTCTCAACAACGTTGCGGGTGCCGTCCACCGCCACCCGGTCCAATTCCGTTCGCGACGTCTCGCGATACGAAAAACGAGCAGCGGCGTGGAAGACCAGCTCAACTCCTCCCATGGCCGATGCGACCGACGGGGGATCGAGTACGTCACCCTGCCGGATGTCGATGGGTAGTCCGATGAGGCCGCGTCGCGGCGGGCCCGGGCGGACCAGTACCCGAACTTCGATCCCCGCGCTCAGGAGCACCCTCACCAGGTTGGCGCCGACCACACCGGTGGCGCCGGTGACCAGCGCTCTCATGGCCAGCCTCCGGATCCGCTGTCCGGGTCCATGCCGAGATGTGCCGCGGCCCAGTCTGCCCCTGGATCATTGGTGCCACGCGTTCCGGGTCCATTCGCCCACGCAGCATCGCCGCCGGCCTCCGGGAGCCCGAGAGCCGCCAGGTCCCTTCCCACGGCCCGGCCCAGCTCCTTGAGGAAAACCGATGGGGTCAGCGGATCGTCCGTGTGACCGGCGTTGAATAAAGAGGTGCTGACGAAGGCGGGGACCCGCTGGCCGGCGAAGTGCGCGAATCCCGCCTCATCCACGAACACAGGCTCCACTGAGATCTTCGCTCCCGGCTGAGGTGTCACCCCGCTCGCAGGCGACCAACCGAATGTGCGTGCGAGCAGGGCGAACGCTCCGGCGAGCACTGCCTGTAGCTCCGATCGTTCCGTTTCGGTGCCGGGTGGGGAAAGATCCTTGCCGATGCGGTACGGCCGTCCCTCGTGGGCCGCTCGCAGGTTGGCCAACGTCCCATCGAAGAACTTCGCGTAGGCATCCGCCACCAGTTCTCGATGGACCGCCGGCCAATTCTCGACCCGCAGCGCCGCGATGGCCGTCGGGAGCCGGAATCGCTGCCGCGCGAAGATCTGGACTTCTACCTGATCCGCCGACGTTCTCACGAAGCTCACGAGACCATCGTCCGAATCCGCTGACCCGTTCGGGCTCCGAATCGTTCGCCACCACAGATCTTGCCGATCAGTACCGTAGGCGATTCGCTCGACCTTCTCCACGTCGATCAGCTCGCCTCCCACCGCCCCGATCCAGTTCGGCTGGGGTAGGTAGACGTTCCGTTCGGCCTGCCGTTGGGGTCTCCCGAAGCCGTCCGCATCCACGACCACCCAGGAGCCACCCAGGTAGTCGTTCATGTAACGGATTCCGGCCGAGATGTCGACCCGAGACGTGAACGCCTCGAAACTGATCGGCAGGACTCGGGAAGCGGCGAAGTACGTGTGACCGCCGACGGTGCGGATGCGGAAGCCCCGAGCGTCCGGGGGTGCGCCGTCGAGGGCTCGACGCTGCGCCTCGACGATCGGGCGCGTGGTGTCGAAGTCCTTCGTCCGAAGGCGGTCGACGTCGATCGTCAAAGGCGCAACCGAGCGCGCGACCTCGCCTTTCGTGAGGTTGGTCACGAGAGCGAACCGGGCCGATGCCAGGGTGTCCAGGACACGGGCCAACAGGGAGGTGATGGTCTCTCGGACGGAAGGGTCGGTGACACGCTCGAGCTGGGACCGGACGCTCGCAGAGAGCTGGTCGATCACGACGTCGCGGAAGGGAAAGAGTTCGCGGTCGACCGGCTGCAGAATCGCCCGAGTCAGCGAGTCGAGTGCGGGCCAGCGTGCTCGACCGCGCACGGCCGCCCGGAGCGTAGGCGAGGGGTTCGTCCACCCTTCCCAGGGCGCCGCATCCCCAACCAACTCCCAATCGCGCGGGAGCCCCACCATCTCTCCTGCGAGCCGATTCAACGGCGAGACCTCCGGATCGGCACCCATTTTCAGAGCCGCCAGCCAGTCGGCGAGGAGGCAGTTCGGCGATGCGATGATCGTTTCCGCCGAGATCGGTGTCGGTTCCCTCGCCCCTGAGCTGCCGTGGTTACCCTGCACAGCGTCGATGAGGGCAAAGTGGGGAGGGACCGTTCGGAGGAGGTTGAGCGCTCGGTCCTCGGGGCTCCAGCGAGACGCCGTCGAGTCGCTCGGGATGAGGCCGACCAGGTTCGCGAGCGCTAGCGAATAGCCCCACTCATCATCTGTCTTCGCCTTCGCGAACGAGATCCGGACGTCCGCTCGCACCCAGGCGCGATTGACGAGCAGCGCTCCTCCCTCGTCCCAGCCATGGAGCGCGACCGGCTGGTGGTCGTCACCGTTGAAGACGACCTCGTATGGCTGTCCCTCTGGCGCTTCGAAGCGGTACCCTACCAGGTCCGGAACGCACATCCCGTCCCGATTGTGCAGCCAGTGGTCTGGCCGATTGCGGCCATCACAAACGGTCACCCGCGCGAAGCCGCGCCGGCGGAGCGTCACGATGAGGGCTTCCACGAGCGCCGGGTCGGTCCCGGTGGGAGAGCCGGCCGCGAAGATGTCGAGGTCTGGTTTGATGGCGATCGCCAGATCGCGCCTGGCTACCCGCCGGGCTGCCCTCCTCGACTCCAGGACCTTCCACAATCGCCCCGCTTCGACGGCCTCCTGTAGGAGCGCTTCTGGAGGGCCGCCGATGGCCCGAACGGCAGCGACGGGGACTACGCCCCGCGACGCGGAACGGGCGTTTCTGGAAACGGTCATCTACACGGGAATCGGAGTTACGCGGATGCGTCGCCGGTGGCGGGCTCCAGCAGCTCGACTCATTACATAAGCCCGAGGCCCACCTCCAGCAAGCGTGTCGAAAAGCATGCGCGGATCCGGCTTCACCTTCCTGTCGACCCGAGTTCTCCCCGCCGCGCGCCTGACGGTCTCGTGCCGACTTGGGTCTCGAGGGGACGGCCACCGCACACGACGGGACGGCCACCGCACACGACGGGACGGCCACCGCACACGACGGGACGGCCACTGCTCTTGACGGGGCAAAGCCGGGCGCGCAACTATGGTCGGTCCACCTCTACCCCTCCGTGCCGAGGATCGCCGTGAGTGTCACCATTCCGCAGCCCTTCCAGACGAGCGTCCAGACCGCTCAGCCGTTTCGAACCAAGGTTGAAGGACTCACGATCCCGGATACATACAGCCTCGCGATCACCGAAATTCCGCCGATCAGCTTCTCGGTCGAGTCCCTCCCGACGATCCGGCTCAACGTCGAGAATCTGCCGCCGGTTCACTTTCAGGTGGACCCCATCGAAATCCGTTTGACGGAGATCCCCTCCGTCCGGACCCATCTACCGGCTGACTTCGCGATTGGTTTCTCCCTCCTGGGGATGGAGCTCGGAACCATTCGGCTCTGTGGTGAGGGCCAGATCATCACCGAGCCCTATCGCCCCAATCCTTGCGAGACGTGTAGTCTGACGTCTTTCCAGGGGACTTCAACGTCCACGGGTACGATCGGGGAGCCCGTGCCCGGCATCGCCGCGCCATTGGACGCGGCGGCAGACCGTCCGGAGTAGGCCATGGCCCGCTCCGGCACCGACGTACCGGTCCGCTTTCGCGGTGTCCCTTCGGCTCTTGCGGCGGTGGTCGTTGCACTCCCCGATCCGCGTGAGGACATGACGGCAGCGATCCGTATCGCCGGCCCGAAGGATCCGCTGACCGAAGTGGCCGTGCAGACGGACTTCGATCCCCGCATCCTCCGGACGATGCTACCCAACGACGTTCCTCCAGGTTCGTACGAGGGCTCCCTTCGGTTCGGCGAGAACGAGCGGCCGATCGTCGTCGAGATCGATCCGGCCCCGCAGCTTCGCGTCGTGCCTGAGCAGCTTCGCGTGCGAGCGCATCCCGGGGACCTCGTAGGCACCGACCTCACGATGTTGAACCTGGGCAACGTGCCGGTCATGCTTCGCGGAGTCCAGGCGATCGGGATCTTCATGAGCGGTGGGATCGAGCGAGCGCTGCGACGCGCCTACGTCGAGGAGCTCGCCGAAGGTCAGCGACGTATGGACGTGATCGCCGAAAGTCTCGCCGACGCCCACGGCGGCCTGCTGAAGATGAAGATCGAGGAGGGTGCCGGCGAGATCGATCCCGGAGAGGCTCGCGAGCTTCACGTCGTCCTGCACGTGCCCTCCGACCTCGAGCCGGGGGCGCACTACGGAGGAAACTGGGAGTTGCCGGGTCTCGTGTACCCGATCGCCCTCGAGGTCGACGGGGAGCCCCGCGACGACGAGACCCTCGAGGGTGAGCCGCCGAAGAAGGTCGTCGGGTCCCGCCCGCCCCAGAGGCGGACCGGTCAGGCCAAAGCGTCCAGGAAGAGTGGTAGCCGCGAATAGCCGCGCAAGCGCGTTCTCAAGCACGACTGGAGTGAACCCCGAATGCCACCGATCAGCATCGAATCACCGTTCGGCGACGTCCCCGAAGCGCTACTCGGATTGTTGCGAGCGCAGGCCAAGTGGGGCCAGGAGTACCTCGAAGCGGTCACGGGTACGAAGCTCCCCACCGTGACGGATCCGGTGCGGGCGCTGCAGAGCGCCCTACCCACGCCAGTCTGTCACGTGCCGCTCCCCTGCTGGATGCCGCAGTCGCTCGGTGATCTGAGGAGCTTCGTCGACAAGTGCGGAAAGGCCTGCGTTCGCCTGCTCGTCACGAACTGCGATCGAGTTGAACGAACCGTTCAGGTCCGCGCCGAAGGCGTCCAGGGAGTCGAAGTGAACCCGCCTTCTCTCCACCTCGGGCCGATGCAGCGGGGAACCGCCGAGGTATCGTTGGAAGTGCCAGAGAGGACTGAAAAAGGCACGAGCTTAGAGGTGCTCGTCTGGGTCGATGGCTGCAAACAGCATTACCTCCGCTGGACGATCCACGTCACTCCCGCGGGATTCGACTCCTGCCACGAGATTCCCGTCGACGATTGCCCCGACTACCGTCACCACTGGTACGACCATTTCTATTGCCCCCGTCCTTGTCCCTCCGGCCGGAGCTTTGCCCGTGGCTGACCGAACCCCCTGGGAAGACGTCGTTCGCCGCGCGTACGACGCGAATTTCCGCTACTGGGAAGCCGTCGGCCAGGCTACCTCCGACTACGCAAAGACCGTTTCCCGGCTCTGGACCGAGCTACCGATCTCGTGGACTCCGGGGCGCCGAGAGCCTTCGGAGAGCAGCGCTCCGACGAGCCCGGCGGTGGTTCTGGAAGGCGTGGCCGGGTCCGAGGCCGCTGCAGCCGTGATGCTCACGAACGATCTGGGGCGCGAGGTGGAGGCCGCTGTCGTCGCGACGCCTCTGGTCGGGCCGGCAGGTGAGTCGGCCGGAGTGGCGCTCCGGACCGAGCCGGAAGTCGTCCGACTTTCGCCCGGTGGTCGCACCCCGGTTACCGTCAGGGTCGACCTCAGTGAAAAGCTTGCTCCAGCTACGGACTACCGGGCCGAGGTCAACGTTCCCGGACTTTCGCATCGTGGCGTCCCCGTAATCGTCCGCCGACTCGCTTGACGGGCTCGAAGACCGATCACCGAACCATTCTCCGATCCCGCTGTGCTCACCGGTGCCGGCATTGTCCTGGGTGATAGCGGGCCGTCGGGAGGGTGACTCGGCGCGCGGCGGCCGCATTCAACGGGCAGGGAACGACAAGGAAGGGCGCCTCCGAATCGCTCGGGGGCGCCCCTTTTTATCGCTATATCGGGGCCAGAGCTCGTCAGACCGCTGCCGGTGCCATCACTCCGAGAACCCGATCGAGAGCCATCACATGACTGCACGTCTGATGGCCTCTGAAATAACCGCAGTCACACTTCCAGTGGCCGTCCCAGAACTCGACTGCATGCTTGGAGTGGTTGCCGTCGAATTCGACGCGGAGATCTTTGAAGTGGATGCGTTCGGGTTGGTCGGCGTAGCTCTTGGCTTTCTGGATTTTGTTGATCATCCCGGAATCCAGCATAGGATCCTCCTTCACCGGTAGAAGGAAAAAATAAACGCCCCCGTAACGCTATACGGGGGCGCTAGATGACGCATCATCAGAGAAGCCGGTCTCGCGGCTCAGTGGAACGGATCCTGTCACAAGTTTCCTTGCCTCATGAAGGAAGCGACGATCCCTGATCGGAGGATACCCGGGGCCGGGTGAGAAGTCAAGCGGGCGCTCGGCCCAGCCCTCGAACGGGCCTCACTCGGGTCTCGTACCACCGACCGCAGGATCGCCTTTGCCCTTGCCGCCCCTTTCGCGGATCACGACGCGCTGGGAATCCGGTCGACCCAGATCGGAGCTGTTCATCTCGTGCTGGCGTTCACGCGCTGCTCCGGGGACCTTCTGGCCGCCGCGCGCGGAACGCTTGTTGATGGCATCGTCTTCGAGTTCACGATCGCCGAGTGCGGGACCGCCATCCGGAGAGTCTTCGAAGCCTTCCGCCTCGAAGCCGATCTCGCCCAGCGGATCTTGCTCGTCGATCTGGTCCTCATCGAAACTATGGTCCGGGTTTCGCCTCGTCATAGGGTCGTCTCCTCGGTCCTACGGATACCAGTTGCGGCTGACGCGAATGGATAACTCCTTACCTGCACGGATGATACCGTCCATCGGCAGCAGGCCTGCCGAGTTCGGGAGTTCCCAGGGCCTTGCTGGCCCTTCGGCGTCGATCCATAATCCAACCCCTGCACTTCGGGACCCCTCGCCGCCTCGTCGCGGTTCACCGGCACCAAGATCATGAGGAAGCACGCATCCGAGACCGGAATGCCTCGAGCACATCTGGACGCGCGCCGTGCGCGAATCCTGGAAGGGCTGGATCGAACGGCGGAACCGGTCGGGTCGGCGACGGATTCGCTTTCCCGGGAACAGATCGACCATCTCGTTCGAGAGGCGGAGGAGCTCTACTGGAACGAGCTCGCGTGGGAAGAGCTGACGGACGAGGAGAGGGTGGTTGGAGGTCACCTCACTGAGCTCGTTTTCCCGGGCCTGTTGGCGTTCGTCGATGGGTTGCTTCTGGAGAGCTTGCCCCGGGCCGAGTTCGGGACCGCGCGTCCGCATCCAGAAGTGGTCGAGGAGATCCTGCTCTTCCTTGCGGAGCGCTATTGGGAGGCGACGGCGGAGTTGGAACAGGGCGCGGACTCGGGGAGTCTGGTCTGGGCGAGAGCGATGACCGCTCACCTGATCGACCTGGTGCTCTACCCTCTCTACCGGCTCAGCCCGGCCGAGCGAGAAGAACTGGAGGGTCGTGCCTGAGCGAATGCGTGGTCGAAGGCTCCTGTTGCCGGCGCTCGCGCTTGTGGCGACGGGTGCCCTGATCGTTCAATCGCGGCGACGGGAGCTTCGGCCAGGCGCCGCGTTCTTCGCTGGATCTCCGCTCCTGATTGCCCACCGCGGTGGCGCCGCCCTGGCGCCGGAGAACACTCTGCTGGCCTTTCAGCGCGCCCTCGAGTGGTGGGGCGCCGACGTCCTGGAGCTCGACGTTCAACCCAGCCGCGACGGCGATGCGGTCGTGATCCACGACCCCACTCTCGACCGCACGACCAATGGCTCCGGCCTCGTCGCTGACCACTCCCTGGCCGAAATTCGTGAACTCGACGCCGCCTTTCACTTCACCCCCGACGGCGGCGAGACCTTCCCCTTCCGCGGCCGGGGCTTCGGCGTTCCGTCCCTCGCCGACGTGCTCTCCGATTTTCCCGATGCCCGGGTCAATATCGAGATCAAAGACGGCCGAGTGCAGGAGGCCGTCTGGGAAGCGATTCGTGAGGCCGACGCTCTCGAACGCGTCCTCATCGCGGCAGGGTCGACCCGCGACCGCGCCCGGCTGAAGGACTACCCCGTACCATTCAGCGCTGGTAAGCAAGACCTCCTGCCCTTCATCGCCCAGCTTCGCCTCGGGTTCATCCTCTACGTGCCGCCCGTCGACGCGTTCCAGATTCCGGACCGTTGGGAAGGCCGCGAGGTGGCCACGCCCGCCCTCATACGCGCCGCCCGCCACCGCAACATTCCCGTCCACGTCTGGACTGTGGACGACCTGGAGGCAATGACGCGATACCTCGACTGGGGGGTGGATGGCATCGTTACAGATCGGCCGGACCGCCTCGCTCGCCTGCTCCATGAGCGAACGGGGCGGCCCCTCCCACCGGGTCCACCGTCCCCCTTGCCCGAAGCCTTTCTGGAACGCTTGTTGCTCACCTGAAAGCGCCGTTTTGGCTTCCCTCGAGGGCTGTTGAAAACCAGGCTGCACGAAGGCCGAAGAGAAATCGTGCAGGTCAAGGCGCGCGACGAGCCGCGAGTGAGGCGTACTGTTGTACGCCGCAGGGAGCGGCGAGGAAGGGCAACGCAGAGATGCGCGATTTATCAACGGCCTCGACGCTTTTCCAGGCACGGCCAGCAAGGAGCACCCAGGTGCATTACGATGCCGAGTGGCGGCGGTACCCGCCATCGAACCCGTACCCAGGCGGCGTCCGCGGCTACGGTTGGGGGTGGGCTGAGGCTCCGTCTCCAGGCCGGCCCCAGATTCATGGCTACGATGATGCTTTTGGCCAACCGGAATCGCGGGGAGTCCATGGTCCTGGCCGCTACGGACTCGGCCCCTACTACGAGCGGCTTCGCAGGCGCCGCCGTCCCGATGACGTCCTTCGAGAGGACATCGAACAGGCCCTCTTCTATGATACCTGGATCGATGCGGACGCCATCAGCGTAGAGGTGGAAGCGGGGGTCGTCACCCTGCGCGGCAATCTGCCGACCTACGAGGAAGTCCGTATCGCGACCGATGATGCTTGGGATATCGAGGGCGTGATCGGCGTACGGACCGAGCTCCGCGTCTCGGATCAGTGAGCCGCAGCTCGTTGCGAATCGTTCCTGGCTTGCGGCGGCTCCAGCGCATCCCCGTCCTGGCTCGGCGACGAGCGGTCCCCGTGCACCCACTATTCGACTCTGGCGGCCAGGTTCATGAGCGAGGCATCGCTCCCGTCGCGCTTTCGCGGCCAGCTCGAGGCACTGCTTCCCGGCTCCGGACAGGGAGGGCCGCATCTGGTGGTCGCGGTCTCGGGTGGCCTCGATTCGACGGTTCTACTCCACCTGCTTCGGTTTCAGACCCGGGCCGGTAGCGTCAGGCTGACGGCGGCACATCTCGATCACCGCATGCGCGAGGGGAGCCCCACGGATGCGGCGTGGGTGTGCGGGCTGTGTCGAGCCTGGTCTGTCGGGCTGGTCTCGGATACGGCTCGAGAGCCTCCGCGGAGCGAGGACCAAGCCAGACGTATCCGCTACGCCTTCCTTCGTGAGACGGTCTCGCAGCTCCATGCCGATGCGCTTCTCACCGCCCATCATGCCGATGATCAAGCCGAGACCGTGCTCTTCCGCGTGCTGCGGGGTACCGGAATCGGCGGGCTTCGAGGGATCCCGGCACGAACGCGAACAGGGATCGTGCGCCCTCTGCTCCCATTCTGGCGGGAGGAGTTGCACGCGTACGCGATTGCTCACCACCTTCGCTGGCGGGCCGATTCAACCAACGAGACGCTCGGGGCTGCGCGGAACCGGATCCGCAACGCGCTGCTGCCGGCGCTAGAACGGCAGATCGCGCCGGGCGCCCGCCGTAGCCTCGTCGCTCTGGCAGAACTGGCGCGGGAATCCGAGAGCGGCTGGAACGTGCTTGTCGGGGACGCCGAGAAGCGACTGGTTCGATACGAAGAAGGGGTGGCGTTCGTTGCCCGCGCCGACCTTCGGGGGTATCATCCGGCCTTCGCTAGTCGTATCCTCCGAAAAGTGTTGCGCCAATTCGGCAACGTCCCGGGGCGAATCGGAACCCGGTCGGCGCTTCAGTTTATTACCGACGCCCCCAGTGGCCGGGAAATTCACCTTCCAGGTGGCGTTCGTATTCGCACCGAGTTCGAGGTCGCCCGGATTGAGCGCCGGGAGGTGTCGCCCCCCGATCGACCGGTGGAGATCGACGGGATCGACACGGCGGGCAAGCTCGCTACCCGAATGCGGCTCGGGGGACGGACCTTTCGGGTCACCGCGACCCGCGCTGTTGGTTCGGACGAGATTCCACGGTGCGACGCCGACGAGTGGGTCGCGCGGCTGCCAGTCGCGAGGCTTCGCTTCCCACTCCGGCTCCGTGCTCGGCGCCCTGGCGATCGCATCGCGACACCGAGAGGCTCCAGGTCGCTCAAGCGCCTGATGATCGACCGGCGGATTCCTGGCAGCGAACGCCACCGCCGCCCTGTGCTCGAAGACGCCGAGGGTACGATTCTCTGGGTTGCCGGTGTAGGCTCGGTTCCCCTGTCGGACCCGGACCCGGACGAGGAAATGCTCTATCTGGCGATTCGAGATGACGGAGGGGAGTGAAGTTCGGTCGCGGACCGGTGGACGGGAGATCCGTCGGATCGTCTACTCGGCGGATGCCATTGCCGAGCAGGTCGGCCGGATGGGAAGGGAGATCACGGAGTACTACCCCGAAGGCGAGGAGATCCTCGTCATCGGATTGTTGAAAGGTTCGTTCATCTTCGTCGGGGACCTCGTTCGTCAAATTGCCCGACCGGTCCAGGTCGATTTCCTGGTTGCGGGCAGCTATGGGAGCGGGAACAGGAGTTCGGGTGAAGTCCAGCTGCTGTATGATCCGGGAGCGGAGTTGCGGGACCGACACGTCGTCCTGGTCGAGGATATCGTCGATAGCGGCACTACACTCAACCGGCTCGTCCCGCTCTTGCGGGGAAGGAGCCCGCAGTCACTCGAGCTCTGCGCTCTGCTGCACAAGCACCTGGCGTTCGAGCTCGCGCTGGAACCTCGCTGGGTCGGCTTCGATGCGCCGTCCGAGTTTCTCATCGGATACGGCCTCGACCAGAGCGAGAACTTTCGCAACCTCCCGTTCATCGCGAGCCTCTGAGCCGCTGGTGCGCGCCCGCGCGGACGAGGTGATTCGTCGAAGGAAGCATTGCAATGGCTGATCGCGATTCCAAGGGTTCAAACCAGTCCAAGTGGGGCCGCTTCTCCAAAGTGGCTTCGCTCTGGGTCCTCCTGTTCCTCGTCCCACTCGTCCTCATCCAGATGATGGAGTCGGGGGACGTGGCGGATGAGTTCCAGTACAGTCGCTTCCGCGAGGAGCTCGAGCGGAACAATGTCGAGAGCGTCACCTACATCGATGGCCGGGCCATCGAGGGGGAGCTCGTCAACCCGGTCGCGGGGACCGGGGAACAGGCCCCGATTAGTAACTTCCGGACGGAGTTGCCGGTTCGGGATTCGGAGACGCTGGTGGAGGAGTTGGAGGCGGCGAACGTGACGATCGGCGCACGGGCCGCCGACCGAGATTGGTGGTCGATCATCTGGAGCTTCCTGCCCTGGGTGCTGATCATTGCGTTCTGGATTTTCATCATCCGCCAGATGCAGGCGGGGGGCGCCAAGGCGTTCCAGTTCGGGAAATCGAAGGCGAAGCTCCTCTCCGCCGACACCCCCAAGGTGACTTTCGAGGATGTCGCAGGAGCCGACGAAGCCAAGTATGAGCTTCAGGAGATCGTCGAGTTCCTGAAGGATCCGAAGAAGTTCTCCCGGCTGGGCGGACGGATCCCCAAGGGAGCGCTACTCGTTGGGCCGCCGGGTACGGGCAAGACACTTCTGGCCCGGGCGGTGGCTGGCGAGGCCGCTAGGCCCTTCTTCTCGATGTCCGGATCCGACTTCGTCGAGATGTTCGTCGGCGTTGGTGCCTCGCGCGTTCGCGATCTGTTCGAGCAAGGGAAGTCGCACGCGCCGTGCATCATCTTCATTGATGAGATCGACGCAGTTGGCCGTCATCGCGGCGCCGGACTCGGAGGCGGCCACGACGAGCGGGAGCAGACACTGAACCAGTTGCTCGTCGAAATGGACGGCTTCGAGGCGAACGATGGCGTCATCCTGATCGCAGCGACGAATCGCCCCGACGTCCTCGATCCCGCACTCCTCCGGCCAGGGCGTTTCGACCGGCAGGTCGTGGTGGACTCTCCGGACCTGAAGGGCCGCGAGGGAATCCTTCGCGTCCACCTCAAGAAGGTGCCGACCTCCGAGGATGTCAACGTGACGACGCTGGCTCGCGGAACGCCGGGAATGAGCGGCGCGGACCTCGCCAACCTCGTCAATGAGGGGGCGCTCCTTGCCGCGCGGAAGGGCAAGGACAACGTCTACATGGAGGACCTCGAGGAGGCCAAGGACAAAGTCATGCTCGGGGCGGAGCGGAAGAGCATGGTGTTGTCGGAGGCGGAGCGGAAGCTTACGGCCTACCACGAGGCGGGGCACGCCGTCGTGGCTCTGCGCCTACCCGGGCTCGATCCGGTCCACAAGGTTACGATCATCCCGCGCGGCCGCGCGCTCGGCATCACGGCCTCGGTCCCGGAGGAGGATCGTCACTCGTACAGCCGCGATTACCTGTTCGGCCGGCTCGTCATGCTGTTCGGCGGGCGAGTTGCCGAGGAAATGATCTTTGGTCCCGAGAAGGTGACGACCGGGGCGGGGAACGACATCGAGCGGGCTACGCAGATGGCGCGCCGAATGGTGACGCAATTCGGGATGAGCGACGCGATCGGCCCGATGGCGGTGGGTGACTCCGAGCAGGAGGTCTTCCTGGGTCGGGATCTCGGGCAGCGCCGTCAGGTAAGTGAACAGACGGCCCAGCTCGTGGACGGAGAGGTAAAGCGTCTTCTGGACGAGGCGTACGGGGCGGCGCGCGACCTCCTGGTGAACAATCAGGAACTGCTCGAGGCGCTCGCGACTGGGCTGCTCGAACGAGAGACGCTGGATCGCGGGCAGGTGGAGATCCTCGCTATGGGTGACGAACTGCCGCCGATCGGAACGACCTCTCCAACTCCGGGCCCGACCGAGCCGGCCTCGCCGGTATCCACGAAGTCACCGCCGTTGAAGGGTCCGGGGATGGGAGATCTGTCGCCCTCGGTCGCGAGGAGCCGTAGTCGGTACGCCGCAGACGCATGGATTTCGCGTACCTTCGGTCGGACGGCCGGGCCCCTCCCAGACGGCGCCTGATGTGGCGCGTCGCGTTGGGGGAGGTGGCCGGCGCTCTGGCCACGACGATCCTCCCCCCTCGCGGCGTAACCAGCCCGCAGTGATCGAAGGGTCTGGGCTGGCGGTCGAGACCACTTCCGTTTCGATGATCTGGGGCCACCGGAGGGGAGCTTTCGACCTCCGGCGGCCCCTTATCATGGGCATCCTGAACGTCACTCCGGATTCGTTCAGCGACGGAGGGCGGTTCATCGATCCGCAACATGCCCTCGAGCAGGCGGAGGCGATGGTTGCGGAGGGAGCGGACTTGATCGACGTCGGGGGAGAGTCCACCCGCCCTGGAGCGATGCCGATCCACGCCGCCATCGAGCGGCAGCGAATCATCCCGGTGGTACGCGTATTGAGGGCCAACTTGCGGGTGCCCCTCTCCGTGGATACGCGGCGTGCTTCGGTGGCCAAGGCGGCTCTCGACGAAGGCGTGGATGTGATCAATGACGTCAGTGCGCTCACCGATCCCGGGATGGCGCGGGTCGTCGCCGATGCGGCCGCTGGACTCGTTCTGATGCACATGCGGGGCGTTCCCGCGACGATGCAGGACGATCCGGTCTATGACGACGTAGCGGCGGACGTGACCGCGGTGCTACGCGAACGCAGCACGGTCGCGGTGAGGGAAGGAATCGATGCGGAGCGGGTCGTCATTGATCCCGGCCTCGGTTTTGGCAAGACCCAGGCGCACAATCTCGAGCTGATCGCCCGCCTGCACGTGCTCGCGAGCGTGGGGAGGCCGATCCTGCTGGGTCCCTCACGAAAGGCCTTCCTCGGAGCGCTCCTCGATGGCGCACCGCACGAGAGCCGGGCCGTCGCCACGGCCGCGGCGTGCGCGATCGGTCTGATGAACGGTGCCCGTGTCTTCCGCGTCCACGATGTCCAGATCGTCTGGGAAGCTCTGCGCGTCGCCGAGGCGATTCGCCTGACCACTGATACCCGCGACTGACAAGTGCTGGACCAGATCGGATTCCTCGCTCCGGACTGGAAAGACCTTCTCGAGATCATCCTCGTCTCGGCCCTCTTCTATCGCATCCTGGTCCTCCTCGCAGGTACCCGAGCGATCCAGATGCTTCTCGGGCTCCTCCTCCTCGTCGGGTTCTACTTCCTTTCGCGAGTCCTCAACCTCGACCTGCTGCGGAGCCTGCTCGAGAATCTCTTCGAATTCGGCGCCATCGCCGCCCTGGTCGTCTTCCAGCCCGAGTTGCGGAACGCGCTGGCCCACCTCGGGCAGAACCAACTCTGGCGCCGATTCTTCAACCCCCGCGAAGAAACCGCCGTCGCGGAGGAAGTCGCGCAAGCCGCGGACGAACTGGCGCGGGCCAAGGTCGGGGCCATCATCGCCATCGAGCGAGAGGTGGGACTCGGCGAGTATGCCGACACGGGGACTCGCCTCCAGGCAAAGGTCTCGGCTGCCCTGCTCAATACGATCTTCTCTCCCTACTCTCCGCTTCACGACGGGGCAGTGATCGTACGGGGAGACTCGATCGTCGCTGCCGGCGCCATCCTCCCCCTCACGCAGTTTCCGGTGAGCGACAAGAGCATGGGGACTCGCCACCGCGCCGCCCTCGGCCTCTCCGAAGAGACCGACGCCTTGGTCGTGGTCGTCAGCGAGGAGACCAGCCAGATCTCGCTCGCCGTTCGGGGCCGCCTCGATCGCGGCTTCGATACCGAACGTCTCGTTGCCGCGATCGCCGGTGGCCAGCCGGCGCTCGACATGCTGAGCGCATAAGGTCGGTGGCCCGTTGGCGGTTACCGGTTGCCGGTCACGGAGTTGCAACGTTTTCGGCGGGCCTCCGCACCGGGGCGTTGACAGCCCAACTTCCCGTTTCTATGTTATCTGGGTTCCACTCAGCCGACAGTCCTCTCGCCGGGGCGAACCCGCTCGGTCTCTGCTTCACCTTAGCCCGGAGCTGTTCTTGGAGAACGCCTCTTACGGTTTGATCCAGCTGTTCCATGATGGTGGGTTCATGATGTACCCGCTGTTGCTCGCCTCCCTCCTGGGCCTCGGCGTCATCATCGCGAAGCTGTATATCCTCTGGGTCGCTCGTCGCGACACCGACAAGGTATTCAGCGACGTCTCGGAGATGGCCCGTTCGGGCCGACTCGACGAGGCGCTGGCCTACCTCGAGCAAACTCCGGGACCCGTTGCCGCAATCCTGCTTTCGGGCCTCAACCGGATTCGAGATCGACGAGCCGGCCACGACGTCGAACAGGCCATGGCGACCACCGGGAAGATCGAGCTCGGCTTCCTCGAGCGGGGGATGGTCGTGCTCGCCACTGTGGCAACCGTTGCCCCATTGATGGGCTTCCTCGGTACGGTCATGGGCATGATCGAGGCATTCGCCGCGATCGAGGTCGCCGGACAGGTCGAAGCGACGCTCGTCGCTTCCGGCATCAAGATCGCCCTCATCACGACGGCGACCGGCTTGATGATCGCCATCCCGATGAACATCTTCTACAACATCTTCGTTTCCCGCATCGACAAGCTCATTATCGATATGGAGCAGGGAACGAACACGGTTCTGAACCTTCTGTGGGATGTCTTTGGTGAGGCGGGTGAACCGATGGTCTCCGCCGGCGCGGTGGCCGGCAGCATGCCGCGCGTGGAGCCGCTCGCTACGCAAGGCGAGATCATCGAGGATAGCGAACTCACCTGAAATAGCCGGGAACCCCGAACCCTGGGTTAGGTAAACAGCGCCATGGCACTGATCAAGAAGAAGTCGAAGGTGTCGGATAAGATCCCCACCTCGTCGATGGCCGACATCGCTTTCCTGTTGCTCATCTTCTTCCTCGTCACGACCACGTTCGATGAAGAGATCGGCCTTCAGGTCGTGCTTCCGGAACGGGGGCCCGAGTCGGAGGTGGATGTCTCGCCCAAGAACCTCCTCTTCTTCCTCGTGCAGCCCGACGGATCGGTGATCGTCCGTCGCGGCGAGAGCCCCGGCGAGCAGCGCATTACCGGCCGGCAGGTGGAGGGCGTGATGAGGGAGGCCCTCAGCACGAACCCGAATGTCATCGGGGTGGTGCAGACCTCGCCTGAGGCGCGGTACGAGCACATGATTGCCGTGCTCGACGGGATTCAGTCCGCGGGATCCACCCGCTTCTCGCTTCAGCTCCTGGAGGAATAACGCATGGCGATGCACGGAGGTTTCCAGCGCAAGTCGAAGGTTGCCAGCGAGATTCCGGACAGCTCGTTGGCGGACATCGCGTTCCTTTTGTTGATCTTCTTCATGGTGACGACGGTCTTCCGAAGGGAGCAGCAGCGGGAGATCGAGCAGCCGGAGGCGGACGCGACACAGCAGGTCGACGAGAAGAGGAAGAACATCCTTCACCTCTGGGTCGAGCGCGACGGCGCGGTGTACATCAACGACGCGGCTATTCCGGTGACCGACGTCTCGAGTATCGTAGGGCAGGAATACGAGTCGTTGGATCGGCAGCTCGTGGTGGCGATCCGGTCGGATCGTGAGGTTTCGTATGCTGTGATCAATCAGATTACCGAGGAGCTCCGTGAAGGCGGTGCGCTTCGGGTGAACTTCGCGACGAATTTCGAAGAGCGCGTAGGCGCTACAAGGAGGTAAGCCATGGCCAACGGAACGATGCCGATGCCCGGCTCGTACGTCGAGCCGGTTGCGAACGACCGCCTGAAGAACAGCTTCAACAACTGGTTCTGGGGGTCTGTGTTGGCGGCGGCGATCATCCACTTCCTGGCGATCGCATTCTTCCCGGAGATGACGGCCGAGGACGTCTCGATCGCCTCCGAGGAGATGGAGCAGGTGGAGATCATGAACGAGTTCGAGATCCCACCGCCGCCGGAGCAGATCTCCCGGCCCGCAGTGCCGGTCCTCTCGACGGACATCAGCATCGCGGACGACATCACGATCGGCGAGGTGACGTTCGACGAGAACCCGGTGAGCGATCTCCCGCCCCCGCCGACGGGGGATGGAGTAAACGTGTCCGACCAGCCGACGTTCACGCCCTTCGAGGTGCGACCGGAGCTACGCAACCGGAGCGCATACTCATCGGCGCTCCAGAGCCAGTATCCGCCAATGCTTCGGGATGCCGGGATCGGAGGTACGGTGACGCTCTGGGTCTTCATCAATGAGAGCGGCGGGGTGGAGAACACCCGCATCGTGGCCCCCTCGGGATACGAGCAGCTCGACCAGGTGGCAGAGTCGGTGATGCGAGAGGTCGCGGAGTTCAGCCCGGCGTTGAACCGCGATCAGCAGGTGCCGGTGTGGATTCAGATTCCAGTCACGTTCCAGACGCAGTAGGGCGGGCTCTAGGGACAGATCGAAGCGTCCGGAACGCCGGGGCCCAACAAGGCTCCGGCGTTCTTGTTTCTGGCAACTGTGCCGCTTACAATCCGGGCGCCATGACCTACCTCTCCGTCTCTTCACGCGTTGCGGCCGTCCGAGAACGAATAGCGGCGGCGTGCCAGCGGTCGGGACGCAGTCCTTCCGAAGTAACCATCGTCGCGGTGACGAAGACGCATCCAGCGGATGCAGTGGAGGCCGTGCGAGCGGCCGGGCTGACGGACGTCGGGGAGAACCGCATCCAGGAGCTGGAGGGAAAGGTCTCGACGATCGGTCGGCAGGCCGTCCGCTGGCACCTGATAGGACACCTCCAGCGGAACAAGGCGAAGAAGGCGTTGGAGTTGGCCGATATGATCCACTCGGTGGACTCGGTGCGGCTGGCCCGCAAGTTGAGCGATGAAGCGGCCGCCTCGGACCGGGTGATCGATGTTCTGGTCCAGGTGAGCGTGTCTGGAGAGGAGACCAAGGGTGGACTGGTCGAGGAGGGGGCGATCGACGGAATCGCCGAGATCTGTTCGTTTCCCGGCCTTCGAGTCTCGGGGCTCATGACGATGGCGCCATACACGGATGACGAGTCACTGATCCGGACGACCTTCCGCGCGACGCGGCAGTTGCTGGACCGGGCCGCGTCCGTGGATGGATTCGAGGGGAGGCACCTTTCGATGGGAATGAGCAACGATTTCGAGGTTGGGATCGAAGAGGGGAGTACGATCGTGAGGTTGGGGACGGTGCTGTTTGGGGAGCGCGGCGCATGATCGACCTCACGCCTCTAGACGTCCGGAAGAAGAAGGGTGACTTCAGACGCGGCCTCCGCGGGTACGAGTCGGAAGAGGTGGATGCGTTTCTGGACATGGTTGCGGACCGGTTCGAAGAGTTGGTGCGGGAGAATAGCCAATTGCGGGAACGGTCGCGGGAGCAGTCGATCGAGGTGGGGGCGTTCAGAGGACGCGAGCAGGCTTTGAACGAGGCGCTCGTATCGGCGCAGGAGCTTCGCGAGGACATCCGAGCGCAGGCCGAGAAGGCATCCGAGTTGCGCGTGCGTGAGGCGGAGGCCGAAGGGGAGCGTCGGATTCAGGAGGCAAAGCGACAGGTGGAGAGGCAGCGTGAGGCGCTCGAGCAGCTCCAGGCTCAGCGGGGTCGTTTCATCCGGTCATATCGGGGATTTCTCGAGGCTCAACTGGTCGAGATCACGCTGCAGGAGGAGAGGATTCTGCGATCGCGCACCGGAGAGTTCGAACCCGAGATCGATGTCGTCGGCGATGTCTGATTCACTGCGCCCGCTGCCGGAGCGGATCGCGGATGCTGTCGGGTCGGTGCGGGCGGAGACAGCGCTGCAGCCGGAGGTGGCGATCATCCTCGGGACCGGACTGAGCGGACTCGGGGAGCGAATCCAGGTGGAAGCGACGATCGAGTACGCCGATATTCCAGGCTTCGTCGTCCCTACTGTGGAAAGCCACAGCGGAAGGCTCCTTCTCGGAACCCTCGGGGGGAAGGGCGTCGTGGCGATGCAGGGACGCTTTCATTGCTACGAGGGCTACTCGCTGCAGGAGGTTGCTTTTCCGGTCAGGGTCATGAGGGGTCTCGGTGCCCACACGATGATCGCGTCCAATGTGAGCGGGTGTATGAACCCGATGTGGGCGCCAGGTGAGCTCGTCCTGCTGGCGGATCACATCAACTTACTGGGCGACAACCCCCTCATCGGCCCGAATTGGGACGAGCTCGGACCCCGCTTCCCGGACATGTCCGAGCCGTACGACCTGGCGCTGCAGGAGATCGCGGCGACGATCGCCCTCGAGCAGGGAATCCGTCTCAATCGAGGCGTGTATGTCGCGGTTCCGGGGCCGAATCTGGAAACTCGTGCAGAATACCGCATGCTGCGGTTAATGGGAGCCGACGTGGTCGGGATGTCTACGGTGCCTGAGGTGATCGTTGCGGTTCACGGGGGGATGCGCGTTCTCGGCCTGTCCATCATCACCGACGCCTGTCTCCCCGATGCGCTGGAACCCACCAGGGTCGAGGACATCCTGGCCGTCGCGGGAGCCGCCGAGCCGCGGCTGACGACGCTGATCGAACGTGTGATCGAGAGAATGTGACGCTTCATGGCTTTCCCCGAACTTCCCAGCAGTACCAACGACCTCGAGGAGCAAGTCCTCGAGCGATGGAACGTTGAAGGTACCTTCCGCCTGAGCCTCGAGAAGACGGCGGACGGAGAGCCGTTCGTGTTCTTCGAGGGCCCTCCCACCGCGAACGGCCGGCCGGGTATCCACCACGTCCTTTCGAGAACCATCAAGGACGCGGTAGCCCGTTTTCGGACGATGGAAGGCCGGTACGTACCTCGCATCGCCGGCTGGGATACGCACGGTCTCCCAGTCGAGATCGAGGCCGAAAGGAGGCTCGGCATCTCGGGAAAGCCCGAGATCGAGAAGGTCGGAATCGCTAGATTCAACGAAGTTTGCCGGGAGAGCGTCCTTACGTACACCGAGGATTGGGAGCGCTTCTCGGCCCGGATCGGGTACTGGCTCGACTATTCGAAACCGTACGTCACCTTCCACAGGTCGTACATCGAGTCGGTCTGGTGGAGCCTCAAGGAAATTGCCGACCGAGGGCTGTTCTATCGGGGGCATAAGATCCTGCCGTATTGCCCTCGTTGCGGCACCGGTCTGTCGAGTCATGAGGTCGCGCTCGGATACCGAGATGTGCTCGACCCATCCCTGTACTTGACCGTTCCCGCGGAAGACGGCGACAAACACTTTCTCGTCTGGACGACAACGCCCTGGACTCTCGTTTCCAACACGGCGCTCGCGGTTCATCCAGAGCTGGAGTACGCCGAGGTCGAGCATGAGGGCAAGCGGTACGTCCTGGCGATGGAGAGGGTCGCGGCTCTTTTCGGCGAGGGCGCCGAGGTCATCGATCGCCACAAGGGCACCGACCTGGTCGGGACGCCGTATGTGCGGCCGTTCGATTGGGCCGAGGCCCCTGAATCGTCAGCCGCCTGGCGGGTGGTCGCCGCGGACTTCGTGTCCGCGGAAGAGGGGACGGGGATCGTCCATACCGCCCCCGCCTACGGCGCGGACGACTATGCGCTGGGGCTTCAGGAGGGACTGCCGGTGCTGCGGCCAGTCGATGATCGGGGAACCTTCCCGGACCATTTTCCGATCGTGGGGGGTCGCTTCGTCAAGGAGGCCGACCAGGACATCGTCCGCACTCTGAAAGAGCGCGGCCAGGTCTTTCGGTTCAGCCGTGAGGAGCACTCGTACCCGCACTGCTGGCGGTGCGGGAGTCCATTGCTATACATGGCGCGGGATTCGTGGTTCATTCGAACGACCCAGCTGCGGGAGCAGCTGTTGGCCAACAACCGGGAGGTCGCGTGGTACCCGCCCGAAGTTGGTTCCGGCCGATTCGGAGAGTGGCTCGAGAACAATGTCGATTGGGCCATCTCCCGGAGTCGGTACTGGGGAACGCCGCTGCCGGCGTGGGTCTGCCAGGAGGACGCGGACCACATCGAATTCATCGGTTCGTTCGCAGAGCTCCAGGTCCGCGCGGGCAAGCTCGAGGACGACTTCGATCCCCACCGTCCTTTCATCGACGAGGTGACCTGGCCGTGTGCATGCGACGGTTGTGGCGGGCGGATGGTCCGGACGCCGGAGGTGATCGACGTCTGGTACGATTCGGGCGCGATGCCCTTTGCGCAGTGGCACTACCCTTTCGAGAACGTCGAGGTAGCGGAGCGTTTGTTCCCTGCCGATTTCATTTGCGAAGGCGTCGATCAGACAAGGGGGTGGTTCTATTCCCTGATGGCGATTTCGACTCTGCTCGATCATGGGCCGGCCTACCGGAACGTCATCGTCAACGACCTCATTCTGGACGCCGAGGGATTGAAGATGTCGAAGTCGCGCGGCAACGTCATCGATCCCTGGGAAGCGATCGGCGAGTTCGGGTCCGACGCGATCCGCTGGTACCTACTCGCCAGCTCGCACCCGTGGCTGCCGAAGCGTTTTGATCCGGCCGGTGTTCGGGAGGTACAGCGGAAGCTCTTCGATACGCTGCGGAGCACGTACCACTTTTTCTCGCTGTACGCGAACCTGGAGGCATGGTCAGCCGGGCGGGGTGACGAGCCACCACCAGGCGAGCGTCCGCTGATGGATCGCTGGCTGCTTTCGCGACTGGCATCGGTAACGGAGGCGGTCACCGAGTCCTTCTCTGGATACAATTTGACGCATGCGGTTCGGGATCTCGGAGACTTCGTGGTCGACGATCTCTCCAACTGGTACGTTCGTCGATCCCGGGACCGGTTCTGGGGTAGTGCCGATCGCTCGGATACGCGGGCGGCATTCGCGACCTTGCACGAGACCCTCGTCGTCGTCGCACGGCTCATGGCGCCGGCAGCCCCCTTCCTCGCCGACTGGTTGCACCGCGCCTTGACCGAGGAGAGCGTTCATCTGGCTCGGCTGCCGGAGCCGGTCGTCGAGACAGATGCAGCGCTGGAAGGGGGAATGGAAGCGGTCCGTCAGCTCTCGACCCTCGGGAGGGCCGCCCGGGAGAGAGTCCGAATCCGCGTGAGGCAGCCCCTCGGGAAGCTTTACGCCGTTGCGCCTGTCGACGTCGCTTTCGAACCTGGTTTGGTGGAGATCCTGGCGGACGAGCTCAACGTTCGGAGCGTCGAGTTCATCGAGGGGGCGGAGGACCTCGTCGAGTTCAGTGCGAAGCCGAATTTTCGCGCCCTCGGCGCCCGCTTCGGCAAGCGGACCCCGAAGGTGGCGGAGGCGATCCGGCGCATCCCGTCTGCCGAGCTGGTGGCCTTCCGTCGGGGTGAACCGCTCATCGTCACGCTGGAAGACGAGACGGTGACCGTCGAAGCGGAAGAAATGGAGATCGTGCAGGAGGCGCGCGGAGACTTTGCCGTCGAGGCCGAGGGGGGCTTCACGGTTGCGCTCGATCCGGTGTTGACGCCGGCGTTGCTGGCGGAGGGCATGGCGCGCGAGCTCGTGAGCCGCGTCCAGCGACTTCGCAAGGAGAACGGCTTCGAGATTGCCGATCGGATCCGGCTCGGCGTCGCAGCCACCCCGGACCTGCTGGAATCCTTCGAAACCCACCGCAGATTCATCATGGGCGAAACGCTTGCGGTCGAGCTCGATCTGTCCGAGGACCTGAACGAAGATCGATACGATAACGCCCGCTCCGTCGACCTCGACGGAGACGAGATCACCCTGGGAATGGCTCGGATCATCGCAACGGGGGTCACTGGATGAGCGACGACCTGCAACTCCCTTCCGTCGCGGCGGCGGACGCAGAGCTGACCGACGGGCAGAAGGCGATGATCTACGGCGGGATCAGCGGCAGCATCATCGCCCTCGACCAGGCCACGAAGTACATGGCGCAGGAGATCCTGCCGCCATACCAGCCGATCCCCGTCCTCGGAGAGGTCTTCCGGCTGACGTTCATCTACAATCCAGGAGCGGCATTCGGCCTCAACGTCGGCCCGATGTCGCGCTACATCTTCCTCGGCCTGACGATGGCGTGTGTCGTCGTGCTCTACCTCTGGTTCCGGACGACACCGGCCTCGGATCGGCTCCGGCTCATCGCGATCTCACTGGTGTCGGCCGGGGCCATCGGCAACTTCATCGATCGGGTGCGCTCATCCCAGGGAGTGATCGACTTCTTCGACGTGGGCATCGGGGCGCTACGATGGCCCGTATTCAACGTCGCGGACATCGGCGTGACGGTCGGCGCCCTCCTCCTGGCCATCTCGCTCTGGCGAGAGGAACAGGTGGCGGCTGAGGATGACGCCTGACGAAGGCCTGATCGAGTTCGTCATCGAGGGAGCACCCGGACGAAGGCTCGATACCTACCTCGCCCAACGGCTGGATCTTTCCCGAAGCCGTGTGGAGCAACTCATCTCCGCCGGACAAGTCGAGATCAACGACGCCGTTCCGAAGAAGCGGGACCAACTGCAGCCCGGTGATCGAGTTCGGGTCCGCCTCCCGCCCCCCGAGCCTACGCATATCGCGGGTGAGCCGATCCCCATCGAAATTGTCTTCGAGGACGGCGACCTGGCCGTGGTGGACAAGCCCCCGGGCCTCGTCGTTCATCCGGCGCCAGGGCACCGCAGCGGAACCCTCGTCAACGCGCTCCTCCATCGGCTGGACGATCTGTCCGGAATCGGTGGGGTGTTGCGCCCGGGGATCGTTCACAGGCTGGATCGGGACACCTCGGGGCTGATGATCGTGGCGAAGAACGACCGGGCGCACCGTGCCCTGGCCGATGCGTTGCAGGGTCGCCGAATCCGGCGCCGATACCTCGCGGCGGCGTGGGGCCATCTCCGGGAGAGCGCGACGACCGTCGATGCACCGATAGGCCGGCACGCCGGTGATCGAAAGCGAATGGCCGTGAGGGACGACGGTCGCCGCGCGACGACCCAGTTCCGGGTGCTGGAGCGCTGGCGGGCGGCGGAGCTGCTAGAGGCAGACCTCGAAACCGGCCGGACACATCAGATCCGCGTGCACCTGCTCCACATCGGCCACCCCGTCGTGGGGGACCGGACGTATGCAGTAGAACGGGAACGCGGGTTCTCTGGCCCCGAGCGAGCCTGGGCGATTGCTCTTGCCCGCCGCACACCCCGACAGTTCCTCCACGCAGCGGAGCTGACCTTTCACCACCCGCGCACCGGAATCCCGCTCGTCTTCGAGTCGCCCCTCCCCCCCGACCTCGCAGCCGTAGCCGATTGGGCCAGGACTGGCAAAGTATGAGAAAAGCTCACGCGAATCCGCGAAGGACGCGAAAGAAAGCAAACTGGACGATTGTTCGCGGGGCTGACTTGCCTTCGTCTCATTGAAGGAGAGGCGGCTTCGCGATTTCGCGTCGCGTGATAATTTGTCGGCCGGGCCGCAGCACGACAGCCCAGGCCAGCGTAGTTGCTCGGCGGGCTCCTTTGCAGCCGATTCGCAGGGGGTCAATCGAATTGCCCGGATTTCGGTGTTGTCCGTTGCCCCTCTGTAGTCGTACTGTATCCTTCCGACCGCCGGTCTCCGGGATCCCGCGCCAAAGCCCGATCGAGCCGCTATCGCCGAGCGTGACGCCTTCTACCGTTCTGGTCTGCGACGATGCCGCCTTCATGCGGAAGGTTCTTCGCGAGGTTCTTACGAGCGCAGGCTATCACGTAGTCGGCGAGGCCGCGAACGGTCGGAAAGTCGTGGAGTTGTACTGGGAGCTCCGTCCGGACCTCGTAACCCTGGATCTCGTGCTGCCGGAAATGGGTGGAATCGATGCGGCGCGTGAGATCGTGCGGCTCGACCCCGACGCGCGTATCCTGATGTGCAGCGCCATAGGACAGAAGCCGCTGATCGCCGAAGCGATGGCTGCTGGAGCGCGTGAATTCGTCGTCAAGCCCTTTCCGCCCGCCAGAGTTCTCGAAGCCGCGCGCAGGGCCCTCGGTTGAATTGAAGTGATGCTCGTCAATTCGATCGTCCGCCCTTCATCTCGTGATCACGAGCTCCTGCGTAGCCTCGCACAGCGGATCGACCCCGCAGATTCGGCTGGTCACAACAACCTCGGGGTCCTGTACTTCAACAAGGGGATGGTGGCAGAGTCCGTGGAGGCGTTCCACCGTGCGCTGGAGATCGATCCGGCGATGCACGTTGCGCAGCGGAATCTCGAGATTGCGTACCTTTCGACAGGATTCTATGACGAGCTAACGCAAAACCTGGCGCGACGGCTTCGGGTGGCACCGGAGGATTTCGAGGCTCGGTGGCGTCTGGCGCAGGCACTTCGCTATACCGGCCACCTGGAAGAAGCTGCCGCTGAGCTCCGCCGTCTGTTGGCGTCCACGCCCACCAGCCTCCGCTTGCTCCTCGAGCTGGGGCGCGTCGAGAAGGAGGCCGGCCGGTTCAGGGAGGCGCTTCGGGCGTACGAGCGGGCCCGGCGGGTGGACCCGCGCAGTGCGATCTTGCACCTCCACCTTGGGGAGCTCCACTACCACCAGGGAAACAGCGAGGAGGCTCGGCGGGCGCTGCTGTCGGCAACGGAGGTGGAGCCTCGCTTGGGAGAGGCGTGGCACATCCTATCGTTCGTACTGGGGGACCTGGGGGATGCTGAACGCGCTTCCGCCGCTTTCCGGCGGGCGCGCGAGCTCAGGCCCGAGTTGGGCGAGACCGAGAGCGGTCTTTCCATCGACCGGAACAGCGTTGCCCGATATGGGGAGTTGCTCGGGGATCGAGCGCCGCGTCCGTCCTCCGTGCGCGGACGCTTCCTCGGCCACTACAATCTCGGCCTCGCGTACCGGCAAGGAGGCTTGTACGACGAGGCATTGCAGGAGTTCGCTCGCTCACGAGAGTCGGGCGAGGATCCCTTCCTCGCCGAGCAGGCGACGGCTGAGGTGCTGCTCAGCGCGGGTAAGAATGGTTCCGCAGCGAAACGGTATCGGAAGCTCCTGGACGGTGCTCCGGACAGCCCGAAGCTCTGGAATGAGCTCGGAGTCGCCCTCCATCGACTGGGGGAGCTCGATGAGGCGACCGAGTGCTACCGTCGGGCGCTTCGGGAGGACGATCGCTACCTGCTGGCCGCCAACAACCTCGGCGTCGCGCGGATTGACGCCGGCGATCGCTCGGACAGCCGTCACTGGTTCGAGAGAGCCGTCGTCGCCGAGGGTGACGGATTTGCTCAACCCCTGTGCAATCTCGGTCTGCTCTCGCTGGGGGAGAAGCGGCTGCGAGAGTCGCTGATGTGGTACCGCCGGTGCGTCGAGGGCGATGCGCTGTCGCCGGCGGGATGGACGGGGGTCGGCGTTATCCTGAGCGAAACCGATCAGCTCGGGGAGGCGCGCCAGGCGCTGGCACGGGCCATCGAGATCGAGCCCGAGTCGGCCGAAGCGCGATACCGGCTGGCGTTCGTGCTCAATCGGCTTGGCGATCGGGAGGGGTCGCTTCGGGAAACCCGACAAGCGCTCTCGTTGGATCCCTACTTCACCACACCTGGCTATCGCCTCGCGATCGAGTTGCAGTTCGAACACGCCGAGGTCGTCGCCCCGTCGCTCTCGACGGCGACACGCGTGCCCTCGGGTGAGTCCGTGATCGATTTCTCGCCGGGCGAGTTCGAGCTTGCGGGCATCTTCGAGAAGCTGCGCGGAGACGATGCTGCTGTAACGGAGGCGGACGACGGATACCGGCTTGCGCAGGACTACCTGAGCAAAGGAATGCTGGGGCAGGCGCTCGCGGAGATCCGGCGGGTCGTGCTGGCGGGCGGTGATCCGGTCGACGCGGCCCTGCTCGGTGGGGAAGTCTTTCTACGACAGCGGCTCGAAGGTGAAGCGCTCGAGCGCTTCGAAACCGCGCTCGCACGCCTCGAAGGGACTCTCTGGGGCGAGAAGCACGAAAGGGCGTGGCTGGGTAGAGGTTGGTCGCTCGTGGAGCTCGGGCAGGCAGAGGGGGCGGGACAGGCGGCAATGACGGTTCGGGACCGGAACCCATCATCTACCGAGGCCATTCGGCTGCATGCTGAGGCGCTGTTGCTGATGGGCCGGAGCGGCCAGTCTGCCGATGAGTTCGCGCGTCTGGCCGAGGTCGACGAACCGAACGCCTCGACCTTGATGCGGCTGGGGGCTGCGGCAACAGCCGCCGGCCAGGTGGACCGGGCTGCGGTAGCGTACGAACGCGCCATCGAGCTGGACTCGAACCTGCTCGCCGCTCGGGTCGAGCTCGGTGCTCTGCTGCTCGGGGAGGGAGATTTCGACGCTGCCGCGGACCACGCCCGCGCTACCCTCGAGGCCCTTCCAGGCTATTCGGAGGCCGCGCTGCTGCTCGCGAACGCGGAACACGCGCGGGGGGAATCGGACGCCGGCGTGGACGTCCTGGTCGAGCTGCTCGAGATGGACCTCTACCATCTCCCGGCGCTACACCGGCTCGGCGAGATCTTGCTGGAATCGGGGAACGCCGCCGACGCCGCCACCGCGTTTCGCAGAGTGCTCCGTTTCGATCCGGGATCAGGACAGGCGTGGCTACGGCTGGGCGACGCCCTCGAGCACTCCGCCGCCTCCCAGGAGGCCGCGAAATGCTGGGAGCGGGCGGCTGACCTCGCACCCGCGGACCAGCTCGAACGGCGCGCGATGACCCGTCCGAGCCGCCACGTGCCGGGGGGAGCCGTGGTGCTGCCGAACATCTGAGCGATGCCGATCGAGGGGCCGATCCAGGATCTCGCGCTGAGCGATCTGCTCCAGCTCCTCTTCCTGTCTCGGCGAACCGGCTGCCTCGTCGTCAGGGCCAGCGGGCGGGAGGCTGAGCTACGATTGCGCGAGGGTGCCCTCGTCGGTGCGACGAGCGGTGGCCCGGAGCTTCGTCTCGGCCGGCTCTTCGTTCAGTCGGGCCGTGCCACGGACGCCCAGGTTCGAGACGGGTTGGAGCTTCAGCGAAAGGCACCGGCACGGTTGCTCGGTCAGATCATGGTCGACGCGGGTTTCGTCCGGCCAGCGGAAGTGGAGCGTCAACTCCGCTTCCAGATCGAAGAGACAGTGTTCGACCTGTTGCGGGTCGAGGAAGGACACCTGCACTTCGAGGAGGTCGGAAGTCAGCCGCGGCACGGGATCGAGGTCGAGCTGGGCACCGATTCGGTTCTCATGGACGCCACCCGGCGCCTGGACGAGTTCGCCGAGGTCCTGCAGGAAAGCGCTCACGGCGATCCGCTGCCCCGGCTGGCTTTCCCGGACGGCAGCCTCCCTCCGACGCCCCTTCACCTGGGGGCGCTGGAGTGGGAGGTGCTCGGTATGGTCGATGGAGAACGAAGCCTGCGGCAGATCGCACGGGCATTGGGACAGGGCGAGCTCCAGGTTGCGCGGGCGCTCTACGCACTGGCCGAGGCCGGCGTCGTCGAGGTGGGTGCCCGAGCGGTGGAGGGTAGGGAGGGGGGCGACGATGCGGCCTCCCTGTATCGCGAGATCGATCGAGCCATCCGGGAGGGCAGGAGCGAGCAGGCCGGCACGCTCCTCCAATCGGTCCGCTCTCTGAGTCCGGCGCGTGGGATCGCGGCCGAACAGAGGTTGATGGAGGGCCGTGTTCTGGCGCTGGCCGAAGATTGGGGGGCGGCCGCGTCGGCCCTCGAGGACGCCGTCCGCATCGATCCGCTCCTGGCCGAGGCCTACTTTCATCTGGCCCGGGTTGCGGTACGGTGCGGTGAGCTGGCGCGGGCCGAGTCGGCTCTACGAGTTTATCAGCGACTGAACGATCCCTCGGAGCCCCGGCGCGAATCCGCCGAGCGGATGGTACGATCTCTGGAGGAGCTTCGGAAATCGATGAGCGACGCCGAACCATGATCCACGAATCCAACCACCGGGTTCGCCACTGGCAGGAAGAGGTGGCGCGAGACCCGGGCGCCGACGCCTTCGTTCCCCTCGCCGACCTCTACCGGGCGCAGGGACGACTGGACGTCGCCCTGCGGGTATGCTGGAGAGGATTGGAGAGGAACCCGAACCACGTCGAAGGGCACTCCCTGCTCGGGAGCATCTACCGGGACTCCGACGAGCCGGAAAGAGCCTACGACGAGTGGGACATCGCCCTCGGACTCGAACCGTCCCACCTTCCGTCGCGCCGGGCTATGGGCTTTCTCTGTCTCGAGCGGGGTCAGATGGCCGAAGCCGAGGTCCATCTCCGGAGGGCACTCGACATCGAGCCAGACGACCCACGCCTCATTCGGGCGCTCGCCCGTGCGGAATCACGCGGCGAATCCCGTACGCCGACGACGGCCTATTGGGAGCGCACTTCCCACATCCTGAACCCGGCGGTTGCCCGGTTCGTTCGGGAGAGCCGGGTCCGCTTCGTCCTCCTGGTCGACCCGACCGGCCGGCTCGTGGCGCAACACGGCATGACCCACGATCTCGACATCGCCGCCTTCGCATCCCTGGCGGCAGGCATTCAAGCCGCTTCGGGGGGGGTCGCACGTTTGCTTGGACAGAACGGCTTTTCCCAGCTCTACCAGGGAAAGGGAGAGCGTCAGATCTTCCTCGGCGAGGTGCGCTTCCCTCACGGCGCCATCCTGCTGCTCACGGTCTTCGGCGCGACCTCTCCGGTCGGGCTGGTTCGTGCGCTCTTCCGTGAGCTCGCTGACGATCTCGCCGCCGCCAATTGGCCGCAGCCCTTCGACCGGCCGTCGGCATCAGGTCTCGATTCGGAGCTCGCGCGAGGGGTCGATCGGTTCCGCTTGCCGACCGGCCGAACCAGCCCAGCAGAACTCGAGTAGGATGTCGCTGGTCAATTACGCCGCCCGCGAGATCGTCTCCAAGATCGTCTACTACGGCCCCGCACGGTCCGGAAAGACGACGAACCTGCACTACATTCACGCCAGGGTTCCCGAGCCGCGCCGTGGGCCCATCGTGTCGCTCGCAACGGAGGGCGACCGTACCCTCTTCTTCGACTACCTTCCCCTCGACCTCGGCAGGGTCTCCGGGTTCCGAACCCGCATCCAGCTCTATACCGTCCCGGGACAGATCTATTACGATTCGACTCGTCGCCTCGTTCTCCAGTCCGCCGACGGCATCGTCTTCGTGGCCGACAGCCGTCCGGACCGTCAGGATGAGAACCTCGAGAGCTTCCGGAACCTGCAGAGCAACCTCCTGGAGGAAGGGATCGATCCGAAGTCGGTTCCGCTCTGCTTCCAGTACAACAAGCGCGATCTTCCGCAGGTACTGCCCTCGATGCAGCTGGAAGCGGATCTCAATTACCGGGGTCTGCGATCGTTCCCAGCATCGGCATTGACCGGCGAGGGCGTCTTCGACACCCTGGAAGCGATCATGGGCCTCGTCCTCACCGGTCTGGCCCAACAGTTCGAGGAGACGACGGAGGCGGTCGGGAGAACGAATGCGTGACGACGGGTTCACCTTCGAAACCTTCTCGGTCGGCACGTCCAACCAGCTCGCAGTAACCGCTGCCCGGCGGGTCTCCGAATCCCCCGGTACGATCTACAACCCACTGGTGATCTGCGGTCCGACCGGAACGGGCAAGTCGCACCTGCTGAAGGCGATTGCGAGCGCCATCCAACGCCTGGAGCCAGACCGCTCGGTTCACGTCGACAGCGCCGAATCGATCGCGGATCGGGTGACGACCGGGATCGTGGAGAACGGCCTCGGGCCCCTCCGCGACGCCCTCGGCGGGTTCGACGTGCTGCTACTGGACGACCTGGACGAGCTCGCGGGATTCGGGCGGACGCAGTCGGAGCTCGGTCGGATCGTACGCCGACTCGTCGACGCCCGGCGTCAGGTCGTGCTCGCTTCGGCCCTGCCGCCAAGTTCACTCGACGGCTTCGATCGGGATCTGCTGGAACTGTTGAATAGTGGGCTCGTCGCGGAGTTGGACCAGCCTGACCTGCAGACAAGACGTGGAGTCGTCGTCCATCTCCTGGCACGTTCAGGGACATCGTGGGCTCACGAGCTGATCGATGCCCTGGCGTCCTATGCTCTGGACGCCGGCGAGCTCGAGAGCCGGATCGCGACGCTGGTCGACTTTCAGCGGGAGCGGGATCGGCCGCTCAACTCGGACGATATCGATCGACATTGTCGAGGTGTCCGTCGGGATCACGGGGGTGCAAACGAGTTCGGTTCGTTTCTGGAGGATGTCGGACGGGCGGTTGCGGCCGTCGTCGCGGCGGAGCCGTGGCGCCGCCGAATCGGGGAGGCAATCCTTCGCTGGGAAGGCGAAGGGGTTCGAACCACCCGCCTGGACGCCGCGCTCGAGGCCGATTCCTCACCGGACGTCGAGACCCTCCTCGAAGACTTCACGCGGGACGCCGCGAGGCTTCTCGAGATCCGTGGTCAGCTGGGCTCATGCGGCGCTCGACTGGACGATCCTGACGACCTCGAGACGGCTGAGAGCTTGTTAACGGATGTCGTCGCGGCTTCCGCAGCTGACGATGAGGACGGCGACCCCCGATCCCTCAATCCCCCTTCGATCGACCCCTTCTTCCTCGATGCGGATCGCGTGCTGTTGACGGTCACGGACGTCGAAGGCCGCCTGGTGGAGGAGCCGGGCTAATGGCGATTCGGGGGAGCCTCTCAGAGGCCAGCATCGCGGACGTAGTACAACTCCTGGCGATCGGTCGGAAAACTGGCTGCCTCGCTGTCGCAGGCCGGAACAGTCTCGGGCGGATCTACTTCGACGAGGGGATCATCGCGCACGCGTCGATCCTCAACCGCAATGATCGCCTCGGCGATATGCTCGTCCGAAGCCGGCGACTAGATCCCATCGAGCTCGCTTCTGCGCTGGCCGAACAGAACGGATCGGAAGGCCCGCGACTCGGTGAGACACTGGTCCGCCGTGGCCTGGTGTCGGCCGAGGAGATCGAGCGGATGATCCGAATCCAGATCGAGGAGGCGGTCTACACCCTGTTTACCTGGACCCGGGGAAGCTTTCACTTCGAACCCGACGAGTTGCCCCATCCAAGCGATATCCGGGTGGCGCTCAACGCCGAGAACGTGCTGCTCGAGGGGGCCCGGAGGGTCGACGAGTGGGCGCTGATCGAGAAGCGGATCCCGAGCTCCGAGATGGTCTTCAGCCTGGATAGGACACACGGCGATCCAGAAGCGACGTCGCTGACCGACGAGCAGCGCGGGATCATCCCCCTCCTGGACGGAAGTCGAAGCGTCACGGATATCGCGGGGGAGGCAGGGCTGTCGGATTTCGAAGCGACGAAGGCTCTCTTCGGCCTGGTGCAGGCTGGCTACGCACGCCACGAGGGACGGAAGCGCGACCCTCGCCTCGACGTCGACGTGACTTCGCTGGCTACGAGGCGGGCTTTGGCGAACGCTCTCTATCGGGCGCGCATGCTAACGGAGGCCGAGCAGGAATTCGAGCGCCTGGCAAAAGACGATCCGGACGACGGCGATGCACGCTTCCGGCTCGCCTGCGTGCACCTGCGCCTCGGGAAGCATCGTAGGGCGGCGAGAGGCCTGATGAAATCGATCGAGTTGTCCGGCGGGTGGGCGGGCGGCTACCAGAATCTGGCACTCGCGTTGGAGGCGCAGGGGCGATTGGCGGACGCCTTGCTCGCTGTCGAGGAAGGACTGCATCTGGAACCGGAGAACCGTCCCCTTCTCCTTTCGCGCGCCATTCTGCTGACTCGCGTGAGCGACGTATCGGCCGCTTGCACCGCTTTCGAGAAGTTCGAGGCCCCGACCGCCGGCGGGACCAGCAAGCCCGCGAGCTACTACGCCTACTCGATCGTCGCGCTGGCGGCAGTCGGACGGCTCGAGGAGGCGAAATCGCGTGCCGACAGCGGTCGGCTCTCGTACCCTCGCCACTCGGCGATCGCAGTGAACGCGGCTGCCGTGGCCGAGCACCTCGGCGAAAGCGCAGGAGCCGAACGGCTTTATCGCCGGGCGCTCGAGCTGGATCCGAACCTGCCACAGGCTCAGAGGGGACTGGCGGAGATCCTCGTCCGGCGCGGAAGGTACGAGGACGCCCACGGCCTGCTTGGACAGCTCTCCGCCTCCGGCCACGCGGGGCCCGAGGTGGGATTCCTGCTTGGACAGGTCGCCTATCGGCTGGGGGATCGCGGAGCCGCTCTGGACCAATGGAAGGCGACGCTCGAGCTCGATCCGGACCACCATGCGGCGCGAACGCATCTCGAACTCCTCGAGGCGTCCGGACCGCCGATTGACCCGTGAGCCACGGACTCGGTGGACCCAGTCCACGCCGGGCCGATCGCCGTGAAGCAGCGCTTGCTCGCGCGACCGCCGAGTCCAGTCAAAACCCGATGGAGGCATTCTGGGAACAGGGGCGTTCCGATCTTGTCGAAGGTCGCGATCTCGAACGGGAGCCACGCCGCGGGGAGCGAAGTCGGCTCGATCTCGGCGACGGTCGGGGCCGTCGAATCGTACACGCGGCGGATGGCGCTGGTCGATCCGCGGCGGATCGTGGCTGGTCTGTGCCGCGCTCGCCCTCGCTAGCTCCTTTTCGAACACCGCCGCGCAAACGCCACCGGGTCCGTTCGTGGTCGAACGTGACTCCGTTCGGGTGGCCTACTGGGGCGAAGCTCGCCGCGCCGCGGAACGGACGCTCGACGCCGCCTTCGCACCCCTTCCACTCCCCGGGATTCCCGGGGTCGCGCGGCTCCCGTCGAGCACCATCGTCCTCGCGCCGACCCCCGAGGTCCTCGATTCCCTGACCCGCGGCCAGACTCCGGACTGGGCGGCCGGCGTCGCCATTCCATCGCAACGGCTGATCATCCTGCCGGTGTACGAGGAGTCGGCCTCCCTCGGAGATGAGGTCGTGACCCTGCGCCACGAGCTCGCCCACATCGCCCTCAACGCCTACCTCGACGGCCAGGTGCCTCGATGGTTCGACGAAGGGTACGCTACCTGGGTTTCCGGTGGCTGGGATGCCAGCGCCGGTTGGCAAATTCGCGTCGCCCTTCTCCGCGGCAACGCCCCAGTGCTCGACTCGCTTTCCCTCGGTTGGCCGCGTGGGGAGGCGCGGGCTCGTCTCGCCTACCTGCTCTCCGCCAGCGCCGTCCGCCACCTCGCCACCTCGCGGGGCGACGAGGCCTTCGCCGCCCTCATCGAGGAGTGGCGCCGGGTCGGGAGCCTCGACACCGCCATGCGATCCGTCTACCAGCTCACTCTTCCGCAGTTCGAACGGGAGTGGAGGGCCGTTGTTCGCCGCCGATACGGCTGGCTCCTCGCTATGTCGCAGATGACGGTGTTCTGGTTCGGCGTCACCGTTCTCGTGCTCCTGCTGGGAAGCCTGCGACGTAAACGAAACCGCGAGCGGCTCGAGGCCCTCCGCAAGGAGGAATACATGCTGCCTCCAGCTACCGACTCCTCCGGGGACGGGGTTGACCCAGAGTGAGGCCACAAATAGCTTTGCGCGATGCCAAAGAAAGCGACACCAACCCCCAGAAACGACCGCGTCGAAGGCACGCTTCGCTTCTCCGCCCGAAACTGGATTCTGTTCGCCGCCGGAGCAGTCTCGATCGCCGCCGGCTACACCCTCCTCAGCTCGGGATCGACGGTGATGGCTCCCCTGCTGCTCGTCCTCGGCTATGTCGTTCTCATCCCTCTCGGCATCATCCGGTAGCCACCTCGGGCGCTTAGCTCAGCTGGTTTAGAGCGTCTGGTTTACACACCGTTCCGAAGCCCTTCCGAGCCTGTCCGGCACCGTCCGACACCCACCGAGAAAAGCCTTGTCAATGCTTGACTTTCGACGTATCTTGCGTCCGAAGTCGTCCGGGGCTGTTCGGCGTTTGCCGCTCGATTCTGTGCCCCAATCTGTGCCCCAATTCCGTTACAGACGCTCTCATGGCTACCCTCACGGACCGCTCGATCGCCGGCCTGAAACCCAATGGCAAACGCTTCGAAGTCTTGGGACGACCTCGTCCCCGGCCTGCACGTTCGCGTCAGTGTGAAGAGAAGCTTCTACGTCCGCTATCGCTCGAACGGGTCGCAGAGGCGCATGAAGCTCGGCGCCTACCCGGCGCTCTCACTCTCTGACGCTCGCAAACGTGCCCGGGAGGTCCTGGCGGACGTGGCCCTGGGAAACGACCCTGCACAGGCGAAGCGTGAGGCCAAGGATCAGGATGTGACTTTTGCCGCGCTCGGCCGCGAGGTGCTCGAGGCGAAAGCCCCCCGGACTCGGCCCAAGACGCAGCGTGATCGGCAATGGATCTTCGAGTCGAAGTTGCTCCCCCTCTGGGGCAAGCGCCCCGCCGCTTCCATCGGGCGCCGGGAGATCCTCCGGTACATCGAGGACGTGGCGAAGGAGACGCCCGTGCTCGCCCGGCACGTGCTGGAGCTCGTCAACGTCGTCTACAACGAGGGTCTGGTCCGCGGGTTCCCAGGCCTGGATGCCAACCCCGCGCATATGCTGCGCGCGCCCGTGCCGATCGCGACCCGGGAGCGGTTTCTTTCTGCTGTTGAGATCAAGACCCTCTGGAAGCTCCTCGAGGGCGAGTACGCGACGACCGCCGCGCTCTTCCGGCTCAACCTGCTCACGGGGCAGCGGATCGGCGCGACGATGGCGCTTCGGTGGGACGACATGAACGGGGCGCACATCTGGCGGACCCCTGCGACATGGTTCAAGGGCAAGCGGGACCACCTGACGCCGCTGTCTACCCAAGCACTGGACGTCCTCGAAGCCGTGCGTCCGCATTCGGGGGACGACGAGTTTGTGTTCCCCGGCCGAGGCGGCGGACGCCCGCGCAACAGCGTCAACAAGGCCCTGCAGCGGCTCCAGCGGGATAGCCAGTTGCCGCATTGCACCGTCCACGACTTCCGCCGGACGTTCCGCACGCACGCGACCCGCGCCGCCGAGGACGGAGGACTCGGGATCGCGCCCAACGTGGCGGACGCCGTACTGGGCCACAAAGAGGCGTCCCTCGGTTTCGACCGCTATACGGGCGAGCCGGAGCGCTACCTACTGCACGAGAAGCGCGAAGCGCTCGCCAAGTGGGGCACGTTCGTGCAGGGGGCCGTCCAGTGAAGCGCCTGACGGAGCTTGACCGCACGCTGCGTGGCCTCAAAGAGGCCATGCAGCCGCTCAAGGAGACATCCGAACGGATAAAAATCGTTGGCCGGCAGTTCCACCGCACGCTCCAACCCGATAAGCGACGGGCGCGGTGGAAGGTTCGGTACAACGACCGTACGCTGGTGCGTTGGTATGGGCGATATCACCGGGTGCTCCGCGGCATGTGGGAGCGCGGGGAATGGGCGATAGGTCGTAGGCACCGCGGGGTCATGCTCATCCAAGCCCCTCGAGATAGGGCGTTCGACCTGCTCGCCAAACGGACCGGGATAGGCCAGGAAACCCTCCGCAAACATCTACGTGGCAAGCTGAGCGTTCCCCTAGAATAAACTAGGGGACGTTTCTCTCTCCTCCTCGAAAATACCGGCCTCTATACCCTCCGCCGTCAGGCGTTAGTGTCCTCCCGTACACCAACGGAAAGGACTACGAAGCCATGCCTGAAAGAATCCTTCGGGTCTCTGAAGTCGTGCGACGTACCGGCCTCGGGCGGTCGACGGTCTACGATCGCGAAAGCCGCGGGGAGTTCCCAGTCCGCCGCCAGTTGGGCGGCGGACTGGTGGGCTGGTTGGAGAGCGAGATCGACGAATGGCTCCAGTCGAGGCCCGTCGGGATCGAGGCTAGGGCTGCCGAGCGAACGCGCGCCTGAAGGGAAAAAGAGGCCCCCGAGCGGACGACTCGGAGGCCCAGTCACATTCGCAACCACGGGCGACGAAATGCGAAGCGACACGAGCAAGTATCAGCCAGCGGGACACCCCGCGCAAGTCTCAAACGAAATCCGGATGTGTGAGTGCCTCGAGCAAGAGTACGAGGGCTCTCCGACGTTCACCGCGTTGATCATCGCTGCCGGCTGGCGAGAGGGCCTGCCGGTTTGCACGGACGACCAGGGTTGTGCACGGCTCGAGGAGGGTGCATGAGTCGCCGCGCATTCGTTGTCTCCCGCGGGCTCGAGTACTTCACGGAGTCGGAACTCCAGATGCAGATCGGCGCCGGCCGGAACGCATGGCCGGCCGCGATCCTGAAGGAGCTCGTCGACAACGCGCTCGATGCTTCCGAGCTGGCGGGAGCTACGCCCGAGATCGACGTGACGATCACCAAGGAAGGATTCCGCGTCCGGGACAACGGGCCGGGCATCCCAACGCCGGTGATCGAGCAGTCGCTGGACTATAACGTCAGGGTCTCCGATAAGCTCGGTTACGTCACCCCGACCCGGGGACGCCTCGGCAACGCACTCATGGTTGTCTGGGCTGCTCCATTCGTGGCATCGGGCGAGAGCGCGATCGAAGTGCGAACCCGAGGGAATCTCCACCGGATCCGGGTAGGCGTCGACCCGCTCGAACAGCAGCCCGCGATCGATCTCGCCACTACCAACGGCCTGCCGGCGGACGGCACCGAAATCCGTCTTGGCTGGCCCGATTCAGCTAGGGCGTGTTCACACTAATCGGTCGCCGGACGTAGCGCTTCAACGATGAGGGC
>WHSP01000210.1 GCA_009380025.1 Gemmatimonas sp.
GCGACTTCGGCGCCGTGAAAGAAGACTACGTCGGCGACTTGATCCTCCTGGACGAGAACCCGCTCGAGTCCTTCGCCGCCTTCGCGTCAACAGTCGGGGTGATGGCCAACGGGGTCTGGCTCACGCAGGAAGAGATCACCAAACGGCTGGCTGAGATGGCGGAGCGCCACAAAGACTACGAAATCGACTAGCACTATCCCCATGATGCTCCAGCGCACGATCAGGATCGCTATTGCCATAGCCGCGGCCCTCATGGCGCACTGCGTTTCGATGCCCGCGCAGGAAGGGCTGAATACGATTCCGCATCAGATCGACACGGTGCGCGTCGAGGTGGCGAGATTGCGGACCGGTGGGATTCCACTCGGTCGACTTCCGTTCTCGGCACAGGTCATCAGCGGCCCGGCGACGATGGTGCCGGGAGCCTCGACGCTGGCTGATTTGCTCGATGGGGTCGTTGGCGTGTCGGCCGCCAGCCAGTTCGGAAGCAACGTCCAACCGGATCTTCGGTTCCGAGGATTCCAGGTCGGACCGGTGGTCGGGTTTCCCCAGAGCGTGAGCGTCTTCGTAGATGGCGTTCGGGTCAACGAGCCAGACGCGAGTCAGGTCAATTTTGACCTGATCCCGATGCACGCGGTCGAGCGGATCGAAATGATCCGGACGCCGGGTGGACCGTTCGGGCGAAATACCCTCGCCGGAGCGATCAACGTGGTAACTCGACGTGGGGAGGCCGATCAGCGGTTGAGCGGATCGCTCGAGGGCGGCGGGGGGAGCTTCGAGACGGCTTCTGGCCAGGGGTGGGTCGGCGGGACCGTCGGGAGCGGTGTCGACTACTTTTTTTCGGGACGCTATCGTGAGTCCGGGGGCTGGCGGGATCTGAGCCGTACGGAGCTGCACCAATTCTTCGGTAAGGTCGGCTACCGTGACGAGCGAACGGACGGATGGTTGTCGTATACGCTCGCTGACAACTACGTGGAGGGCCCCGGCTCGCTCCCAAGCAGCTGGCTGCAGGGCAACCTTCCCGCGGAGTTGAGCGGAACCGCCGATCCACGGCGGCTGCAATTCACCGGCTTCGAAGGCGACTACTTCGAGCCTCGGCTCCATTTCCTCTCCGGCGACCTCGGCCACACCCTGGGCGGTTCGCTCGAGCTGCGCCTGAACGTGTTCCTCCGCTCCAACCGATTCACGCAGTTCAACGACAACATCACGGAGGCAAATGCCCAAGGCGAGACGGACATCCTGAGTCGCGGCGGGGCCATACAGCTCGCCGGTGCCACAGGTGCTGGATTGCGATGGACGGGCGGTTTCGAGGCGATTCGCAACGAGACCGACATCCTCATCTTCGAGGTCGCCAACGCTGCGTTTCCCGAGGCGGGCGGCATGACGGAGAGCGTCTTCTCCGCGGAAGATAATCTCGGACTCTTCGGATCCGTCTGGTGGCCCGTGCATGAGCGAGTGTCTCTCAGTACTTCCCTCCGATACGACTTCGTTTCGCTACCCGTGACCGATCGTCTCGACCCGGAGAACAGCGGCGAGAACGAGTTCAACCAACTGACCGGTTCGCTTGGCTTCGATCTCCTCTTTACCGACGTCCTTCGGGGATTCCTCAGCTACGGTCGGGGATTTCGGGCCCCGGTGATCCTCGAGGTTTCCTGTGCTGATCCGGAGGATCCCTGCCCGCTCCCCTTTGAGCTCGGCGCGGATCCTCCGCTCGACCCCGTGATCACCGATACCTGGCAGGCGGGATTGCGATGGGTCGGTGACGACAGGGCTCTGGCCGAGCTGGTCGGCTACTGGGCGGAAGTGCACGACGACCTCTTCGCCGTCATCCTGCCTCCGTCGACCCGTGGTTACTTCACCAACCTCGACCGGACGCGACGCCAGGGGATCGAGCTCAGCGGGTCCACCACGGTCCTTCGCGACCTCGAGTTGAGCGCAAGTGTGGCGCTGACCCGTGCGAGCTTCCAGACCGACGCACTCCTCGCTTCCGCCCTCGCCGACGATGATGACGAGGAAGGGGAGGCGGGGGCTGAGGAGGATGAGGAAAGCGAGGCCGTGGCTGTCCAGCCTGGCGATCACTTTGCGATGGTCCCGGGTCTGACGGCGGGCTGGTCTCTCGCGTACTCGCCGAGCGACTGGCGCTTCGAGCTCGGAGGCTCCTGGGTCGGTTCGCAATACTTCGTCGGTGACGAGAGCAACGAGGAGGAGTACGGAAAGCTGGACGGCTACTTCCAGCTCGATGGAGAGATCCAGCGAGCGTTCGACCGGCTATTGCTCTTCGTCAGAGGAAAGAACCTGCTCGACGGCGAATGCCACTCGTTCGGCATCATCGCCCCGAACGTGCGCGGGCCCGATCGAGGCCCGCAGCCCTTCTTGAGCCCCGGTGTGCCCTTCCACCTCTTCGCCGGAATCCGCTATCAGTTCTAGGCGCTAGTGGGCCGCAACTGAGATAGCGCACACAATGGCAAGAGAGTGTATTGCGCATGTTGCCCAGGATCCAGGACGCAGTTTCCTCGGCACCAAGCGGGCACGGTAACGCTCTCGGCTGCCGGAATCCAGGAAGATCCGCGGACCCTCGGGCTAGGTCATCCGATCCGTTCGTCCATCTCTGGGATGGCGACCGTGTGATGGCTTCATCGATGAATGGGCCCCTGCATTCAGCGCGCTAGCGGTGACTCAGGTCCTTCTTCGCGAGTCGCTCGAGATCCTGCAACGCCCGGTTCACCGCACCAAGGTCACCCTCAAGTTGCTCGACTACGCTGAGGACACCCGCGAGCCCGAGTTCTTCATCCGCCGAGCGACCGTGCAGCGCGCGACCAGAAGCCCTTCCCGGTGGAGCTGGCGCCAACCTTGCAAACGCCATCGACCCGCTGGTTCTCGTTCCACGCGTAGTCGGTCGACGGAATAATCGGCTGAGCCGAGGAGTGTTCTACCCGTTCCCGTAGCTCCGTATGCGCCGGGCGCCGCGAGGCCCGTCGGGCCCCGCCCCGAAGAAGGGAAGCTGCCACCCGATCTTCGAACGGTCGGGCTGCTTTCGGACAGACCAGTATAGCAGCGCCAAAGCCAGGGGGACGAGATAGCTTCCACCCCGTTCGATCACCTCGAACATCGGAGCCGGCACGTCGGTCGATAGGATCAAGGCTTCGGTTACCACCTTCCAGATCGCGACGAAAACGAATACGAAGGGAAGGGAAGTCACCAGAACGGCAGCGGCGAGTACGAACTCGAAGTAACCGACCGACAGCATCAGCGCGGTTGTGTTTTCGGCCGTCAAGATGGCGTACTGATCCTCGAGAGAACCCTTCTGCAGAAAGACGGCGAGGCCGGCGTGACCGGCCAGAAGAGTTGCGGTGGCGATTCGCAAGGTCCAGGCGAGGCGTTTGTTCACCTCGTCCGAGATGGCCGGCCACTCCTCGGGGATCCGTGAGAACCACGGTGCACTGAGCCCGACGATCGCCAGGGCTCCAAGCGCGATTCCGTAGTTCCCGGCCCGCTCGAAGAACTCCGACCACCCCTGGCCCGCGAGCGGTCGAAGCAAGGCCGTCCAGGTCGCCCAGATCGCGGCCCATGCGAAAATCGCTCGGCACGGCCAGATCAGGGCAAGAAATCCGATCGCGATGTCCATCGTCCCAACGAGCGGCATCAGACGCCAGGCCCACACCTCGCTGATCCCAGCGACGGCGAAGTAAGGGACCCACGCCTCTTTCGTGACGACACCGAACGCTCCGTGGCCGATGAAGCACATCGCCACACCAATCCGAAGAATCCGCAGCAGCCGGGTTGCGTTTACATCAATCCGCAGTCCCGATGCCGACGGTGTGTCGACCAATGGTTGTACGCTCTTCATGGGTGTCGATAGCTGCTTGCGCGAGTCACTCCAGCGATCGGTCACTGCATCCGCCGATCGATCAATCGATCTCGTAGTCCTTATGTCGTTCGGCCATCTCCGCGAGCCGCTCGTCGATCGCTTCTTGGGTGAGCCAGATCCCATTGGCCATCACTCCGACCTTCGACCCGAAGGCGTCAAGCGACTGCAGCGGATTCTCTTCCAGCAGGATCAGATCGGCCACGTAGTCGTCCCGTACGGCGCCGAAGTCGGCGGGTTGGTCGAGCTTCTCGGCGACGAAGCGAGCCGCAACACTCGTGGCCGCCTGCAGGACCTCGTAGGTCGTGAGACCGGCATCAACCATCAGCGGCATTTCGCGGTGGATCGCGTAGCCAGGCACGTTCAACAGGTCGGCCGCACCGGTCCCGACCAGGATCGAAACGTTGGCCGAGTGAAGCGCGGACACGAGACTCAACCGCCAAGCCGCGTACGCGGCGGCCGATTCGGGTGTGACCGCTGGTGGGACCCACGCGTTCCAAGCCGCCGTCGCCCAATCGTTACGCACGGTCTGTGGAACGTGCTGGAACTCGGGAAGCGCCTTTACGGAATCGGGGGCAGTCCAACCGCCCAGGACGTGGTTCCAGCCATGAAGATGGTGCTGCCGATACTGCTGCGGGACGACGTAGACATCGCTCTCGGCCGTCAGCTGCGCCAACTCTTCGAGCTTTTGCGGGTCCGTCGCGGCGAACCGCTCTGCGTTCGATGCTGCGGACACCAAGCCGCGTGAACGCGTCGGCGAAAGATAGCCGGCCAGGCCGTCGAGCGTCGACGGCCTCGCCTCCAGGACCGCCCGCAGGTCGACTCTCTCGGGGGCCGATCCAGCGAGTGGAAGGGCTGCTTCCTCGGCAGCCAGAAGGACCCCTTCCCACGCCGACGCTGAGAGCCCTACTTCGATCGTCAGGAAGTCGTAACCTGCATCTGCCTGCGTTGCCACGAACGTTTCCACCGCTGCAACGTCCGGTGTGGATTCGGAATTGAGCACCGGCGATCCGACGTACATGCTGGGTCCGAGTACCTCTCGCTCTCGGACCTGATCCTTGAGGTCGAGTTGATAGGGAGATCCCCCGACTGACCGGATACGCGTGACTCCGTTGGCAAGGTAGAGGAATAGCCACTCCTCCAGCACGATGACGCGAATCGGGTCCAACTCGTCCGGCAACTGAGCGGCCATATCGACGAGGCCGGGCATCAGGAATCGCCCCTCACCTTCGATTCGGGTAGCGTCGGTAGGAACCTCCACCGAATCCGAGGGCCCGACTTCCACGATCCTACCATCCCGTACCACCACGGTCTGATCCGGGACGGTCCCAGCCGACGTCATTGGGATCACATCAACGTTCACGAAAGCATAGCTGCTGTCCGACGGGGCCTGCCCACCCGTTTTCGATACGGCCATCAGCGAGAGAGCCCCGACGACGGAAACAGAGACGAACGCCTGTGGGCAGCCTTTCCTGCGTCGCCACCAGGTCGATTGAAGAAAATGCGGCATGATTCCGTTCCGGTCAGAAGGTTCCCGGCGACGTTGAGGCCGTTAGCCGGCGACGGCTCCGAAACGCTGTGCACAACCCAGTCACGGGTCCGAAGTCGCCGATCCGGCCAGTCCGGACGCAGGGAAGAGCTCGACTTGCTCGAGGGGTTGACTGGACTGTAGCTCGTCGCCACGCGCGGGACGACCGTTCAGTCGGAGTATGTAGGCGGTGACATCGGCATACTCGTGCTCCTGCAGCAATGCCGGTCGATCGAATGGCATCGTGGTACGAATCAAGGTGAAGAGCGCGCCGACCGACTTTCCCTGCCATCCGATCTGGAAGAGGCGGCCGGAGAGCTCCCCTTCGGAGTGACATCCGGCACACGCAGCACCGAACACGACGGCCCCGCGGTCGCCCTGTTCGTCAGTGTAGAGCGCGCGTGGCGTCGAAGTGACCCCCGCGCCGGGGTTTTGCGCGAAAGTTCCACACGCTGATCCCGCGGCGAGTGCCAGGCCGATGAGGGCTGATCCTCGAACGAGTTTCATTTTCGCTAGTCGAAGACATGCGATTCGCCGCCGCGATCGCAGCTTGGGGAAGATGTGTCCAGTCCGCATGGAACCAGGGACAGACCATTCCTGCAGTCCGATCCCCCGGTTCACGCTGATGCCCTGTGCGAGAACGCGGCGGAACTGTTCTTCATTTCAGAACTGAAGCGCGGCCGGGCAAGAGCTGCCGCGGAGGTCGCCGCGGATCCAGTCGGCGAGCGCCTGCCACTCCGGATCGTCCCTCGAGTCCCAGCGGCGCCCTCCGTTGTGCATAAAGTCCCCGCCCTCGCGCGGGTTCAGCGGATGGTGAAGGAAGCGGCTGAACTCCGGGTGTCCCGGCTCGATCAGCTCCATCAACGCCTGGTAGCTGGCACGTGACTCTTCCTCCGACCACGACTGCCCCTCAGGCGGCGGACGAGCAAAAGCCCGCGACCCACCACCGCCGTGGCACTCCGTGCACGCGACCGCGTTGGGGATCGGGTTCACAAAGATCGGCTGCACACAGCTTCGGAAGAACT
>WHSP01000211.1 GCA_009380025.1 Gemmatimonas sp.
CTGGATTCCCGCCTTCGCGGGAATGACGAATGGGGATGACCAGGAATACGTCGTCTTATGTCCGGCACGGAGTACTTCGCGTCTTTCGTGTGAGCCCTTCCTGTATAAGGTAGCCTTTAGCCTGCAAAGGCAGCATCCAGGATCATTTCTTCCTCCCCTGGATCCCGCCATCCGCCCTCGAACGGTTCGTACCACCTCACTCTGCCACGGTCAAGCACAAAAGGCTGTACCATGAAGAAGCGGGTGCCCGAGCGATCGCGTGCCTCAGCAATGAGGACCGACCGGGGTTCGCCACCGTCGCCGGCGCCGACGACGTCGAGGGTCAGCAGCAGGCAGTGGGGTGCGCGCGTTCTGGCGAAGCTGGCGATGGCCGCGGAGAGGGCGATCGGAGAGCTCCCTTCGGCACCCTCGGGAATGGGAACGGCGAGCGTCCGGAATTCAGGGCTGGCATGGCCACGACGCTCATGCACCATCCGAATACGGGGGGGAAGGTCCGAGCCCTCGAGCGCCGCGCGTTCCAAATCGGCACGCGTTTCCTCGAGGAAATCGTGGGCGAGCCTAAGGGTTCTTTCCAAAGCGGCGAATGGGTGACTCATCGTAACGGGCGGATCGCCCGCGCCGAAGCGACGGGGCTGGGATCAGAAACCCGCGCTCCGTGCCGAAGCGCGGAATCGACCGGCCGGGGAATCCGCTGCAAACGGGTTGCCACCGCACAAGGAGGGAACCGGGCTGATCCGGAAGGCGGTGGCAGCGGCAGGCGTGCGGCCCTCCTCCTCGACCAGGCTCGCCCGTAGCAGAAGGTCGTCGAACGCGGGCGCCAACTCTTCGAGCCGTGGATCGACCGGTTCCGGTGCACCGTAGAGGCGCGCAGCGATCCACGCAGCGACAGTCCAACGGAAGGCAGGGCCAGCGTCCTCGTCGGCGAGGGCGTGGATGGCATCGATCGCCGCGCCGCGTGCCGCTGCCCGAAGGCTCGCCTCGGCCAGCGAGCGCTGAGCACCCACCAGCAGCCGAAGCCCTTCGGCCGATCCGAACCGGCAGTCGCTCACGGCCTCGAAGGATAGCTGACCGGCCTGCCCGATTACCTGAAGCCGCTCCTCGGGATCGAGAGCGATGCCCGCTTCGGTCACGGCTCGAGCGAGCTCCATCGGCGTGAGGGGGCGCTGCGGTCCGTACGTCTCGAGGGCCCACTCGCGAGTGTCGTCGACCATCGGGGCCACGCCATCCAAAATCGAGAGCAAGGCGGGCACGGCACCGCCGGAGATATCCGGGCCTCGGGTCGTGCCGTACCCGGTGAGCATCGGATCCTGGAAAGAAGTGAGGTAGCCGCCAAGGCGACCGTCGCGAGCCAGGACGGCGGCGACGAGCCAGTCGCTTCCTCGGGCGAAGATTTCGGCGGGGCGCGTCGCATGAGGCCTCAGGGGCGATTCGGTCATCGGCTGGACGAGGGAGGCGGAAAGCCCCATCATCGCCGACGCGATCCGGTCGCCTCGGCGGTCGCGGACCGCCATATCCGTCGCGTAGCCCGCCCGGGCCCCGTAGCGCCGTCTCGCGAGCTGCCAGTCGAGATCATGGGCCACTTCGTGTGCCAGCGTTCCGGCGCCGGTCCTGGGTGGCAGGTAGAGGACCCGAGAGCGAGGCTCGTGCAGGGCAAGAGCACGCGTGTCGTCCGGCAAATCCCCGATTCGAACCCGGAGTCCGCGAACGGAGACCGTGGGCACGACCCTCTGGAGGTCCGCCAAGGCGCGGCCCAACATACGCAGGTAGTAGCTCTGCCAAGCGGGATCGAGGTCGAGGTCGAAGTCGATGCCGGCGAGGCCGAACCGCGCTTCCAGATCCCGCGCTGACGGGCCGACGTCCCCGGGGAACCAGGGGTCCTCCTGGTTCCACACTCGAAGGAAGGTCGCCGACTGAAGCATGACCAGAGGCAGGCGCTGACCCTGATCCGCGTCGACGCCAGCGAGAAGGGCTGCGCCAGCTACGAGGCGCTCCTCGTTGATCGCCTCATCCGCGAAGCGGGCTCGTGCCTCCCGCTGCCAACGCCGCAGACCGCGGTGGGCGAGCAGTCCGTCCCGATTGATTTCGACGGCAACGGCAATGGGAGCCTGAGCTGGATAGTTCCTCTCGTCCGCGAGCGACCGAAGCCGCTCCGCCGCTTCCAGGCTGAGCAGGGACTCGCCATGTCCTGGCTTCGCGGCCGTTGCGCCGTCGACCAGCGAAACGGGTGCGCTCTGGCGCTGTGCCATCGTCCGCAGCGCCAGTGCGAGTCCGGGCCCTTCGGTTGCCTCCGATTGCTCCTCCCTGACCGTTACGGCCGCGAGCGCTGGCTGCTCGACCCGGAAGCGTCGATCCCGCCGCCACTGCGCAAGCAGCACCAGCGGGTCGTCGTCGTAGCGGGCTGCGGCCCGAAGCAGCTGAACCGCATCCTCCCGAGCTCGCCGACGGTCGCTGAGGAGGGCGGCAACGTGAGCGGTGACCGATGAATACCCCGGCTCGATGGTCCGCTCCGCCGCGGCGAGGAGGTAACCGAGCCGGATCGTCCGTTCGCCCGCCGTTGCAGTCGGCGCGGCCTCGATCACTCGCTGGATCAGCTCCAGCTGCTCGGCGCCCGTGCCGCGCATGCCGGAAACTCCGGACAGCCGCACCATGTCCACGGCCCGCGGGTCCACATAGTACGTAGCACCTGAAAGGATCCGGGAGAGAATGCCATACGCCAGCGGCTCGCGGACCTCGGGCGGAAGATCGGGATCGTGCAGCGCGTACTCGACCAGGCGGAAGGGGCTACCGAGCCCGATCCGCGCCCGTTCCGCGTACCCGAGGGCCAGGATCTGTGCCTCCTCGAGGTGTTCGGCAGGCTGCAGCGACAGCGTTGCAAGGTACGCCTCGCCTCGCGTGAGGAGTACATCCACGTCCCCACTGAACCCGGACGGCGAAATACCGCCACAGGCGACGAGCACCAACAGCGCGACCGCGAGAGCGGTGCGTGTCAAGAAACGACGCGCGCTGAGGTTCGAGAACATGGACGTCGCATATGTTGGAAGTAGTGATCGTAGGTACCCAACGGGGTGGGAGAAAGGTCCGTTCGATTCGAGTAGCATTGGGGAGCCCCGTCAGGATTCCAGCGATCCGGGCGCGGCTGGCTTGAAGGCTCCCTGTGCACTTCACGCGGTGCGCTTACTTCCCTTCACGACCTCCTCCACAATCGCCCGACGATGACGTGGCCAGACGCCGCGTGCGTACCGCAGAAAATTCTCCCGCTGCTCCGTTCGGTCCGAGAGGTAAACCCACGCAGGGGCCGAGCCCTTCTCGGCATTGCAGGTTCGGCAGGCGGTGACGAGGTTGCCGGGCGATCGGTCGCCGCCGCGAAGTTTCGGCTGGACGTGGTCGAGGGTGAGTGAGTCCGCCGGCAGGATCTCGGCGCAGTAGACGCAGCGGTACTCATCCCGATCGAGGATCCTCTCCCGTAGGGTTCGCTCCGGAATTCGACGCCTCACCATTGTTCTGCTGGGATGCGAACGATTCAACCTCCGCAGCGGCGCCCGGAGGGTGGGGCGGCTTCGGCGCAGTCGCGGTCAGGCTTGGGAGCTACGCACGATGGGAGCCGCCCGTTCCCGTCCACGTACATGTTCCCGATGCGGAGCTGACGGGAACTGGAACGTCTACGGAAACGGGTCCACAACGGACGAACCTCCATATCGTCAAGAATTTCACGATATCGACCGGTCTAGCTAGTTGCCCTGACGAATCGAACAACGGGGCGCATCAGGTCGTCCGCGAGCACGACGGCTTCGAGCCCCCACCCTTCGTGCACCGGAAACTCCTCAGCCTGTTGGCCAATGAAAGCGCTCAGCTCGGCCTGCGCCTCGGCGACCGTGAAGCCGGGTCGCACCCGAGCAATCGTCTCTAGAAAACGTATGCTGCGGTCCCTTTCGGTTCGATCGATAACCCCGACAATATCGGGATCACCGAGATACCCGTCGGGCACTGCGGGGACCCTGACGTCGCATAGAGGGCAGGCCGAGAGGCATTGTTCCTCCACCGCAGGGTGCAGCGAGAAACCGCAAGCGAACTGCACGATCTGTCGATGACCTTCTACCCTCGGTGGATCGTATACCCCTCAGCAGTCAGGAAGCTGACCAGCTCATCCACGTGGGTGCGGCCGCGCGTCTCCAGGAGAAGCTCGACCTCCACTTCAGTGAGCCAGAGCCCTTCAGTCCCCCGACGATGATCGAGACGGAGGATGTTCGCGCCCTTCTCGGCGATCCTGGCGGTCAAGGCCGCCAGAGCGCCGGGCCGATCCTGCACGCGTACTTCTAGGAACGTCAGCCTACCGTCGTTAATGAGCCCCCGATCGATGATCCGAGAGAGCAGGTTGACGTCGATGTTGCCACCGCTGAGCAGCATCACGACGTTATGCCCGGCCACGCGACCGGTACGATCTCCCACCACGGCCGCGAGCGTGACTGCAGCTGCAGGTTCTGCGACGGTCTTCTCTCGCTCCAGGAGAAGGAGGACGGCGCTCGCGATCTCCTCCTCCTTGACCGTCACGAGATCGTCCACGAAGCGCTCGATGAGCGGGAAAGTGTGCGCACCAATTCGACGTACGGCGATGCCATCCGCGATCGTCTCACCCGCGGGAATCGTTACCGGACCTCCGGAGTCACGAGCCTTGGATGCGGCGGGCAGGACTTCTGCCTCGACGCCGACGATGCGAACCTCGGGGCGGATGGCCTTGACGGCGGCCGCGATCCCACCGATCAACCCACCCCCTCCGACCGGAACGACGAGCACTTCCATCTCGGGACACTGCTCGATCAGTTCGAGGCCGATCGTCCCCTGCCCTGCAATGACGTGTTCGTCGTCGAAAGCGTGGATGAGCGTCGCGCCGTGTTCGCCCTGGATCCGCAGGGCTTCCTCGATCGCCTCGTCGTAGCTCGAGCCGTGGAGCACCACGGTGGCGCCGAGGCTCTCGGTGTTGGTGACCTTGATGAGAGGAGACCGCTCCGGCATGACGATGGTCGCGTTCACGCCGAGGCGGCTGGCATGGTAGGCTACACCCTGGGCGTGATTGCCCGCGCTGGCGGCGACCACTCCGCGCGAGCGGTCCTGCTCGGGGATCGCGAGGATCCGGTTCAGGGCCCCGCGTTCCTTGAAGGACCCGGTTCGCTGGAGGTTCTCGAACTTGAACCAAGCACGCCCGCCGAACAGTTCGCCGAAAACTTCCGAAGGCGTGCAGGGCGTCTGGATCACCTCATCAACGACCCGACGATACGCCTCCTCGATCTGGCGAAGTTCCAACCTTTTGTCTCCCGGGCGTGAACGTATGGATTGCTCAGCGGCCCCCGTTTTGATAACCTGCCAGCGGTCGGCTCGCAAGGCCCGTCCGCCACCCTCGCCGCGCCGGAAGGCTGATGACAAAAATTGGCTTTCGGCGGCGGCCGAAGAGAAATCGTGCAGGTCAAGGCGCGCGACGAGTCGCGACTGAGGAGCACATTCGTACGCCGCAAGGAGCGACGAGGAAGCGCGCACCCGAAGGAGGCATCGGTTACCACGCAGAGATGCGCGATTTATCAACGGCCTGCGAACGGTCCGCAGCGAACGACCCATTGAACGACCCCAGAATCCGAGTCCTGCATGGCGTCCTCGAGCAGCGGCCACCTCGGGTGCTCGACCCTGACCCGCGGGTGTCGAGAGCCGCCGTTTCCCTTGTCGTCCGGCCCGGGTCGGATGACCTCGAGATTCTGCTCATCCAGCGCACGGCCTCCGACCACGATCCCTGGTCCGGTCACATGGCTCTGCCTGGCGGCCGACATCAGGGGGACGAAGAGGACCTCGATACGGCGATCCGCGAGACGTTGGAAGAAGTCGGTGTCGATCTGGCGAGCGAGGGGATGTTGATCGGGCGGCTCGACGACGTGAGCCCGGCGCATAACGGACCGCGGATTGCAGTCGCACCGTTCGTGTTCGCCGTTCCGGCGCAGACGAAAGTGGTCCCCGAACCCGCTGAGGTCGCCGAAACGGTCTGGATCCCGATCCGACATCTGGCTGACCCGACTTCCGCCGCGGAACATCTGCACGTCCTCCCCAACGGAGGCAGCCTCCGCTTCCCAGCCTTCGCCTACGATCGCTACGTTATCTGGGGACTGACCCACCGGATGCTCATTCAATTCCTGGGAATCGCTCGCACCATCCAGCAGGGGGAGAGTTCGTGACCGGTCCGAAAGCGCTCGTGCTCGGCTGTGGCTACGTCGGGCAGGCACTCTCTCGTACCCTGCATGAGCAAGGCATCGACGTCACCGGTACGAGTCGGACGCGGGATCGCTTCGCTGATATCGAGGCGAGCGGTGCGACGGCTGCCTTTGCGGATGTGATGGACCCGGCGAGCCTCAGACCACTCATCGAGCT
>WHSP01000212.1 GCA_009380025.1 Gemmatimonas sp.
CGGGCGCCTCCCGGAATCCGAGCCGCTACTGCTCGATGATACGGGACGCTGACGGACATGCGAGGAGACGCGACGAGGTGGCGGCGCCCGACCGCTGCGGGTCGACCACGCGTGCACCCGGCATCGCTGAGCCGCGCATGGAGCCCCAGCCTCGATCGACGGCGCTTGGCCGGCGTACGAAATGGCTCCGCTCACTCAGCCGCCACCGGGTCCTCGAAATCGGCGCCGGCACGCTGATATGGACGTGGCTTCGTCGATGCGTATAATTCGGATCACTTGCATTTTATGGCGTTCTGCATCATCCACAGCGCCGAGCGCTACATGATCGATATCACTGCCGGACTGCTTGCGAACCGGAGAGCCGTTGAGGAGCTGATCCAGTCTGCCGAGAATTCGATGGATGTCTGGATGACGTCACGCGCTCCTGGCAAGTGGTCACCGTCCCAGTTGACCGAGCATGTCGCTCGCTCCCTGGATGAAAGCACCAACGTCGTCGCGGGAAGGCCGACAAAGTTTCCGACCTTGCCTGCTTTTGTGCGTCCGATCACGCGCGGCCTCCTCTTCAAGCGCGTACTGAAGCAGGGCACGTTTCCAAAAGCGAGGACGAACAAGGCGATGAATCCAGAGACGGGCCCCGCCACGCCTGAGGAGGCGCGCCTCCGCCTCGAAACTGCGTGCAGCGCATTCGAGCGCGAGTGCCTCGCTCACGCGCAAAGGATGGATCGGCTCCAGACCGGGATCTTTGGCGAAGTCTCCATCGCTGACTTCGTGCGCTTTACCGAGATTCACACCCGTCATCACAACAAGCAGATGCAGCCGCCGGGTGCGGCGTCGCGCGCGTGAGCTCCGGTTTCAAGTTCCTTGATTGGCTCGTAAAGTCTTTGCCTACCATGCGCGTGAAGGGGGCGAGGAGCTTGGCATGGTTTCGAGTGGATGGAGCTTCAGACTGAGCTCCCCACCCTGACCACGGGGACGTCGTGCGCTGCCCACTGACGAACTGGAGCCATCATGGGGAAAGCCGGGCGTAGCACCGTCGATGACACCCACGGTGGCGGCGGCCGCGTCCATGGGTGTCTAGGTCCTCCGCCGCACGAGCCCGTCACGCCAGCGGTTCAGTAACGCCGCGAGCGGATCCGGCATGAGGATCTCCTCGTTGCCAACCTTCAGCAACCCCTCGTAGCGCTCGGCCGAGGGTCGAAAAACGGGACGAAGGGTGACTCGCGCGCCGCTCTGCAGGTGCAGATCCACCTCTCCCATCGTGACGGAGGTGATCGTCGCCGGCGAGGGCTGGAGCGGCTCCAGCACGCCCTGGACCTCCTGGAGCGTCTCCGCGTCGCGGACCGAGCCGTGCCCGTACACCGGATTCCCACCGTCGTCGAAACCGACGAAGAGAGCATAGGACACCTCGCGGATCGGGTCGCTCGGGCCGGGCCAGGGGATCGTCACTTGATGACCTCGACTCCGTCGGGTGTCTTCACCTTGATCTTGTCTGCCGCCTTCAGCTTCGACTTCGCGTCCGGGCTGTCCGTCTCGTCACCGGGGATCACGTATTCCTTGTCGCCGATGACGATGTGCCAGCGGACGAAGCGCGAGGTGAGGAAAGGATCGCGCTTCTTCAGCGGCTGCCCCGGCTTGTCCCCCTCGCCCGTCACCTTCTTCTTCCCCAGCCCGGTTCCGGCTGTGTAGTGCTGCGCACCTCCGACGAGTTTCCCCGGGAGCAGATTGGCGAGCTTGCTCAGTAGGACCTTTCCCGCGCCCCCACCGACATGGCAGCCCATCAACATGAAGAGGGCCCGCTCGCAGAACTTGATCTTCTTCAGACTCTCGAGGTGCTCGTCCTTCGAGTCGTGAACGATCGCCTTCTCGTCGTTGACGTAGAGACCGCCGTTGCCGACGCTCTGGTAGCCGTCGGTCCCGTGGCCATTGATCTCCAGGCGCGAGATGCAGCTACACGCGTTCTTGTCGTCCGCGACGTAGGCATTGACCTTCGAGATCATATCCGGAACGCTCGCGACGCCGATCCCGCTCTTGTCATCGGGGATGACTGCGTCGTCCTTTGGGTTCGAAGCGTCGTAGACATGGATCGCGCACGGCGTCTTCGCCTTCGTGGATCGCTGGATGACCCCGCCGTGCCCTCCCTGCTGGACCACGTGGGTAAGCTCGTGGGCGAGGAGGCGCTGCCCCCGAACCGAGCTGGGGTCGTACTCGCCCGCGCCGAAGACCACATCGGTGCCCATCGTATACGCCCGCGCACCGAGCTCCCGGGCACTTCCCTGCGCGTGGCGGTCGGTGTGGATCCGGACATCGTCGAACCGGTGGCCGAAGCGGGACTCGAAAAAGGCCCGGCTGGCACCAGGGAGCGGCTGCCCGCGGCCCGGTACGGGCATCGTCCCGCCCTCCGTTGCCGCGGATTCGACCTGTCGCTGCACAGGAAAGGTCGATGTGGCCACCACCAGGGCGCGGCGTCGGGGGAGGGAGCTGATAGCCCGCCGCGTTTCGACGCTTGGGACGCCGCCCCGCGTCTCAGCCACCTGCGCCGGTGGTTCGGGAGCCCGTACTACGTCCGCTGCGACCGCCTCAGCTTCACGCTCGTAGCCGTCGTGCGCCGGCGCGACGGTGAGGCTGAACTGCACTCGCCCGGCGAGTGCGGCGGCACGACACCTCGGGCAGGTACCACCGCAGGAACACTGGCGGGCGTGTGCCGCCAGCCCCTTCAACGCGGGCCCGTTCACCGACCCGTAACCGCTCGTCGCGGACGCCAGTGCGTACCGTCCGGTACCTTCCCGTCTCCGCGGCGGAGCGCCTGACACATCTCGGGACGGACCCGGAGAGACCGTGGATCGACGCGGCTCGGCTGCGAACATGGTTCTTCTCTATCTCCGGGACTCGATTGCGGTCGACGATGTAAAGTATGTGCCATCCCGACCGCTTCCGATAGTTCCGTCCGATGCCGCGCAACGACCCTTACGACGGCTCCAACATCGTGATCGCCGCAAGGCATCCTCGCCCGAGGTCATCGTCTGCGCCGTGCGCTAGCCGCCGAGCGCAGCGATCGCGTTCCCCCAAAGCTTCCGCGGTTCCCGTCGGAATCGGGTTTCACACCGTCACCCTAGCTAACGCGTAACCGAGAAGTTACATTATTGCCCATGGACATTGCCGCTGTTATCTCCGGCCCCGTCCGGCGGGATATCGTGATGCTGCTCCGGGACCGAACGATGTCTGCCGGCGAGATCTCGGACCGCTTCGACATCAGCAGGCCCGCCGTGAGCCGGCACTTACGGGTGCTTCGAAAGTCGGGGCTGGTGATCGATGAAGTCCGAGGACGCCAGAGGCTCTACCGCCTCGACACGGCACCACTGGCGCCACTCGAAGAGTGGCTGGCGCAGCTGCACGGTCGTTGGTTGGGGCCACTGGATGCTCTGGAAACGGAGGTGTACCGCACCAGGCGCGAACGCCGCGCTTCCCCTTCGACGCGCGAAAAGAAATTAGCATGAATCCAATCCCATCCGGACGCCTCATTCGCACGCCCGAGGGTCGCGACCTCGTCATCATCCGCACCTTTCGTGCGTCCATCGAGGATGTCTGGGCGAGCATCACGGAGCCGGAGCGCACATCCCGGTGGTTCGGCAACTGGGTCGGCGAGGCGGGCCCCGGTCGGACGATCCGCTCTACGTTGGCGTTCGAGCCGGGATCGGAAGCGGCCGATATGACCATCGAGGCGTGTGAGCCGCCACGCCACCTGGCCGTGCGGGCGGTCGACGACTACGGAAGCTGGTACCTCGAGGCAAACCTCAGCGAGGCCGAAGGCCTTACCGAGCTCCGCTTTATTCAGCATCTCGATGCACGAGCCAACATCGGCGACGTCGGCCCGGGCTGGGAGTACTACCTCGACAACCTGGTGGCCTCCCGTGACGGCACTCCGTTGCCGAATTTCAATGACTACTATCCGGCACAAAGCGAATATTATCTTGGGCTCGAGCAGGAGGGTCCCGGCGCTTAAGTACTCCGTGCCAGAGCTATGATGACGTATTCCTGGACATCCCATTCGTCATTCCCGCGAAGGCGGGAATCCAGGAGCACCGCAGCCGACTGAGCCACTGGATCCCCGCCTTCGCGGGGATGACGACCCGTGGAGACTCGGAATACGTCGCCGCAACTGTAACAAGAGGTCCTAAGAGCTGACGTTAGCCCGCCGAAAAAGGGCTTTCCTTGAATGAACTCGCCTCGACGGTCTCCAGCCGAGGTGACGGCGCGGCTCGATGGAGCGGCTCAGGCGGGTGATGATGACTGCCTTATCGGCGGGTTGGTGCGGATCGCTTCGCGCTCACCCGCGCGGTGGGCCCGGCAAGGAGATCCGAGCCCGGAGCGCGGGAGATTGCTTCTAGCGGCCGGAATCTGCTCGCAGCGCCGCGACGACGTCGGTGTTCGGAGCCAGATTGTGCGCGGAGGCGATGTGGACGATCCGGTCACCGGTCAGCCGAAACGCGTCGCCCGACAGGTAACTGCCGCTTCCCGCGCTCTCGCAGACGACGACGAGATCCTCCGAGCCGTCACCGTCGATGTCCACGACCTCCAGGCGGAGCAGCGAACCGTTGCGCGGCATGACGATGCCGGCGACGTAGTCGTCCGTGGGAGACTGGGGATTGGCGGCGCCGTACACGTGAACGACGTAGCTGCCGATTGAAGCCGCTTCCCTCGGACCGTCCGAGACAATAACCAGGCGACCGTCGGGCATCTTCGTCTCGAGGGTCTCGGCCGGCGCTTGTGGGGCGCGAGCGAACGCGGTGCACAGCAGAGCGAGACCAACAGCAAGGTACCGCACGGGGTTCCTCCCAGTCTTCCGAGTATCATACCGATTTGCTTCGGCCACGCGGACGAACTGGCGCAGATATCGGGCCGCTTTCACGTATGCGGCGGCGGAAGAGCTACGAGTCGGTGCGGCCGCGGGAACGTGCTTTCTGGAGAATGATCGCCCGAGCTGGCTTCCCGTTCCTCTCGGACGGCACGCTTGTCATGGCGTCATCAACTGGCTCTCCCGCGCTGGGAAACTGGAGCTACAGTGAGGGCCGGTTGACCATCGACGAGGAAGGACTGACGTACAACGTCGATGTCCTGGAGCTAACACCCGATACGTTCCGGATCCGGATCCACAGCCCCGGAGATCCCGTTGTGATCCGTTTTGCGCTGGCGGAGTCTCCTCCGCTTCCCGGCGGTTCACAATGACCTACAGCGAGATAACCATGCGAGGAATCGATGTGAGGGTAGCCGGAGCATCGCTTTCGTCGTACCGCTGCTTTCCCCCAGGGGGTAAGGATAATCGCTAGACAGGCTACCCTGTGGCCGCCGCTGCCGCCCTCACCGGCGAGCGTAATCGTGCAAAGGTTCCCTGCCTGGAAGTCTTTCGTTCGCCACGCGTCCCTTCCCAGGAACCTCATGGGGCGATTCAGGATTCGGCAAATCTCTGGCGCGGCAGCGGCACGGACTCCGCCAGCACCGGCTAGGCGAACCAACCCTTGCCGCACGCCTCCCGCACCTCCGTCTTGCCCTCTCGCAACCCGCTTCCCACCTTTCCTACACTATGAAACGGCCTTTGAACGCCTATCCCTCTTGCACAAGCTGTGGATCAAGTGGTTGTCGGTCAGAGTCGTCGAGACGACGTACTTCGGCATCGCCTTGTAGCCGGGGTGCACCGAGTCCTTGCCGTCGGCGAAGTCTGTCAGGTCCGGCTAGGAGACCTTGCTGAACGCCTAGTAGCTGGCCGGCCCGAGCCGCATCGCCGTGCTCCCGTGCTACTCGCGACCCTCGAGCTCGTGGGCCTCTTCGACGAACTCGATATCCTTGAATGGGAAGCAGAGCGGGGGTGGGGCGCCAGCGGCGCTAGAAGGCTGTTGAAAATCAGCCTTCTAGACAGCTCCGGTGCGACGTGGCAGGATCGCCAAGGTGACTAGCAAACCCGCCGCAGCGCGGCACCTGCGCGACCTCGCGTTGTTGCGCCGCGTTCGCGACCGGATCGACCGGGAGTACGCGCAGCCACTGGACGTCGAGGCGCTCGCCCGCGGCGTGTACATGTCGGCCGGGCACCTCAGCCGCCAGTTCCGGCGCGCCTACGGCGAGTCGCCGTACGCCTATCTGATGACGCGGCGCATCGAGCGCGCGATGGCGCTGCTGCGTCGTGGCGACCTCAGCGTCACCGAGGTCTGCTTCGCGGTCGGCTGCTTGTCGCTGGGCACCTTC
>WHSP01000213.1 GCA_009380025.1 Gemmatimonas sp.
AGGCGGGAATCCAGAGCACCGGAGCCGACTGAGCCACTGGATCCCCGCCCTCGCGGGGATGACCACTCTTGGGGACTCGGAATGCGTCGCGGTACCTGTCACCAGAGGTGCTAAGGCCCTGAGCTAGTTGGCATCGGATAGTCGGATACCAACGGCGTGGAAACGAGCTAGCCTGAGGCGCAGGTGAAGCTGTTGAGGACGGTGTTCAGCTGGTACATGTACTCGTATTTGGCCACGCCGGGGGCGTAGAGCCAGGCGTCGACGAGGAAGGTTCGATCGGGACACCGAATCAATCTGGCGATGAAGGGTCCGGCGGCCGGCCACTCGTTCGGTGGGTTGGACCAGATCCCGTGGATCTGGAGTGCCGGCCGTTCGGCAAGCTGCATGGACTGACCCTCCGATGCCGTATCCGTCACCTGAGGCGGGTGCGTATACTGCTCCGCCAACTCCGCCCGCCACTGCGCCGCAGTCTCGGCGTCCAGCTCCCCTTCGCTGTTGGGTCTCGAGTCGACGGTGACGTTGCGGATCAGCTGTGAGGGGTCCGGCTGATCGTTCCGAAAGAGGTAGACGGTCGAGTCCAGTTGGGCGTACCGGTAGACCCGTGGCAGCGTCAGCCCGAAGCCGGCGTTCCTCTGGAGAGAGTCACGCAGTTCTTCATGTGCGCCGGTGACGAACATCCGAGCGCGGGCGTACTCCTCGAACTGATCGAGATAGGTCCGGCCGAGCGCCTCGACGAGGGGGCGCGCGATCGTGGGCTCCTCTCCCTCGGGCAGGAGAGCCAGCGTCACGAGCTGATCCTGCGCCCACAAATTACGCACCTGAATCACCGACGGAGGAGGCGGGACATCTCTGTTGTACGCCTCCAGGACGCGCGCCACCGTGGGATCGTTCGCGGTGCCAATCACCAGGATTTGCCGCAGAATCTGTAGGCTTGCCCATCCCTCTTCACTCGGATCGGTGTGGGCGACGTCGAATACCCTCTCGTTGCGGACCGTGAACGTCTGCGGTTCGAGCGAGCGCTTGATGTCCGGCTCGAGTGCCGACCAGACCCCCGGCGTAGACGCGACGAGAATCTGGTTCGTGTCTCCCATCGAACGCGGTTTTTCGCACCCAACGATGAGAGTCATCAGTCCGAGCGCGAACGTTGCCCAGCTCCTCTCGTGACGCGACCTGATTCGGATTCGGGCTGTCATGACGCGGTACTCCTCTCGTGGCGCGGCTTCGGTAGGCGGGGCTCCCTCCCGAACCGGTCTTCCAGTTCGTTCCAGACCTCCTCGACGGGCAACTTTCGAGCTTGGAGTAGCACGAGGAGGTGATACAGCAAGTCGGCCGTCTCCGCCCGGAGCTCTGACGGATCCTCGTTCTTGGCCGCGATCACCACCTCCGTTGACTCCTCCCCGACCTTCTTCAAAATTTTGTCCAGGCCGGAGCGGAACAGGTAACTCGTGTACGAACCCTCGGGCAGTTCCGTAGCGCGACTTTCCACGATCTGCTCGATTCGGGACAGGATGTGCCCGGCCGACGGTCCGATCGTCAGCTCGTCGTTCTCGACCTGGCGGTGGAAGCAGCTGTGCTCGAGCGTATGGCAAGCCGCGCCCGCTTGCCGCACGACGTACAGCACGGCATCCCCATCACAATCCAGCCGGAGGTCGAGCATATCTTGTACGTTCCCGCTCGTGGCGCCCTTTCGCCACAGCTCCTGTCGTGATCGGCTCCAGTAGTGCGCCTGACCCGTTCGCCACGTAACTTCGATCGCCTCTCGATTGGCATAGGCGAGCATCAGCACTTCACCCGTCGTCGCCTCCTGGACGACGACGGGAACGAGGCCGTTCGTGTCGAAGCTGATCTCCTCGAGCCAGGACATCGGATACGTCGGGTTGGCGAAAGGGATTTGGGATTCGGTGGAGGAATCTAGGGGCCTCGGGGCGCCGGTCAAAGGGTGCTCCCGATACCGCCCGCCAATCCGGTTCACGACTCCTTGCCCCAGGCTCCCGACGCTAGAACCGTTGACCTTACGGGGCAGCCACTCGGCGCTCAGTTCCGCTCGAGTCGGACAGCCTCGAGGTATCGAACAGGACGAGGCGACACCGAATGAGCTCGCGACATTCCGCCCGATCTCTCCCGCACGCGATGGAGCGCGTCGGTCCTTGGACCCGAGGATGGCAAGCTTCTGGTCGGATCGTGCTACTTCTGGATTTCGACGGGACCCTCGCTCCTATCGTGGATCACCCGGACGGCGCCGCCATGCCGACGGCGACCCGCGCGGCGGTGCGCAGGCTGAGCGAGCATCCGGGTGTGTACCTGGCTGTCGTGAGCGGTCGAGGCCTGCACGATGCCCGTCAGAAGGTGGGCATTCGGGGAATTGCCTACGCGGGGAACCACGGAATGGAGATCCAGGGTGCGGGCCTGGATCGCGTCCACCCGGAGGCAGCCGCCGCAAGACCGCGCCTCGAACAGGTCCGCGACGACGTCACCCGGCGATTGACGGAGATACCCGGGGCCATCATCGAAGACAAGGGGCTGACGCTGAGCATCCACTATCGGTTGGTCCCGCGCGATCTCGTCGATCGGGTGATGAGCACAGTGGCCTCCAGCGCCGAGAAGGTCGAAGGGCTTCGCTTGACCGATGGGAAGAAAGTCGTCGAGGTCCGTCCGGACGTTGATTGGCAGAAAGGGAAGGCCGTAGAGTTTCTGCTCGAGAACCTGTCGCCTCCGGACGGCACGCCGATCATCTATATCGGCGATGATCGGACGGACGAAGACGCCTTCATTGCTTTGCGCCAGCGATCGGCCGGTGAGGGGGTCATCGTCGCGGAGTCCCCTCCAGCCCACACAGCCGCCCGGGCCTTCCTCAGGTCGCCAGAGGAGGTCGGCGAACTGCTCGGCATCCTTGCGGAGAGGGCGCCGAACTGACCAGCGCCCGGAGTGAAGGCTCGCTCGAGGGCAATCGGAGTGTCAGACTGCTCGCCTTCCCGTGATGACACGCCACGCGATCACGATTATCGCCAGGATCAACAAGACCCACGCGACGGCGCCGAGCGCCTCGATGATCCCCCCAACTCCAAGCAAAGCGACTAGGAGCAGGAGTATGCCGATGATGAGAATCGGGTCCACGGACTTCCCTTGTCGTACGGAGAAAAACGACAAAAAGCTGACGGCTCACAATAGTGCAACCTGTATGCCCAAAATGATCTCTGGCGGTTGCTGGGATAGTGTTACCCGAGCTATTTTCGGCCGATGCCGAACGAGATGATCTCCCGGATTCCGCCCGGATCTCAGGATCTGCTGGCTGGCGACGTCACCCGGCGACGACGCGTCCAGGCCGAGTGGTTTCGCCTTGCGGAAGAGCGCGGCTACCAGGAGGTGATCCCGCCGACCTTCGAGTACGAGGAGGTGTTCACCCTTGGCGCGGGGCCAGACCTGGCGAGGCAGCTGGTGCGGTTCGTCGATCGGGACGGATGCTTGGTCGCGCTGCGGGCGGATTTCACCTCGAGCATCGCCCGGGTGGCCGCGACGAAGTTGGCCGCCGCTCCACTTCCCCTTCGACTCTGTTACGCCGGGAAGGTCTATCGGCAGGGAAGGGCAGGGGGGATTGATCGGCGCGAGGTATTCCAGCTGGGTGCGGAGTTGATCGGGGATGAGAGCGCCGATGCGGACATCGAGCTCCTTCGGCTGATGATCGATACCTTGCACGCTCTAGAGATCCTGGATTTTCAGGTGAATTTGGGCGAGATCCAGTACATCCGTCCGCTCCTGCTGTCGCTGGAGCCGTCGCTGGCCGAGGCGGCGCGGGAGGCGATCGATCGGAAGGACAGAGCTACTTTGCGGCTACTCGGCTCGCGGCCCGAGGTGCCGGGGGCGGTTGCCCGAGCGCTGGAGGAGTTGCCGGAGCTGATCGGCCGAGGCGAGGTGCTCGAACGTGCGGCCGCCCTGGCCCTCTGCGACGACGCAACCGGGGCGATCGACCGTCTCGCCCGGATCGACGAGTCGCTGACGGTGACCGAGCGGGAGCATATCGTCTACGATCTCGGCGAGATACGAGGCCTGGACTACTACACCGGGATTCGCTTCGAAGTGTTCATCGACGGGGTGGGGGGCTCGGTCGGTTCGGGCGGACGATACGACGAGCTTTTGAGCCTCTATGGGCTCGATCGGCCTGCCGTGGGCTTTGCCTTGGAAACCGATGCACTGGCCGAGCTACTGGTGGGAGAGGGACCGTGAGATCGGCCCTGCGCATCGCGCTTCCCAAGGGCCGGATGCTGGAGGACGCGCTCGAGATCTGGGCGCGGCTCGGGTCGGGCGTCGCCGAGGGTCACGCCAACAGCCGGCGGTTGATCCTGCCCTCCGCCGACGGACGCTTCGAGTTTCTCCCGGTGAAGAGCCAGGACGTGCCGGCGTACGTGGAAGCGGGCGTGGCGGACGCTGGCGTCGTCGGCTACGACGTCTTGTACGAGCAGCAACCGGACGTGCTCCAACCGCTCGATCTCGGCTTCGGCGTGTGCCGCGTCGTTGTGGCGGCACCGGAGGGGGTACTCTACCCGCACCTGGCGGGAGCCGTCACGCCACGAGTCGCGACGAAGTACGTCGACACCTCGAGGAGGTTTTTTGCATCCCGCGGTCTTCAGGTGGACGTGCTCCACATCGCGGGATCGGTGGAAATCGCACCTCTCCTCGGTCTCGCCCATTGGATCCTCGACCTCGTCGAAACGGGTCGGACGCTCAAGGAGAACGGCCTCGTCGTAGTCGATACGGTGATCGAGTCGTCCGCCCGCCTGATCGTGAATCGAGCCAGCCACAAGTTGCGGCTCGAGGAGCACCAACGGCTCATCGCGGAGCTGGAGTCGATCGTAGCCGAGCCGGTTGCCGCGCGCACCAGCGCACGAGGATGAACGTCAGGAGCATCAGGGCGGCCGCCCCGTACGACCAGATCCGCGCGATCCTCCGCGGGGAAGCGGTCGAGGATCCTGCTTTCCGCGAAGAGGTGGCCGGGATCATCCGTGCCGTGATCGAACGCGGTGACGAGGCAGTGATCGATTTCGCAGAACGGTTCGATAGTTCGCCGGCCAACTCCTTGGCGGAGCTCCGGGTCGGCGTCGACGAGATGGAGGCCGCTGCAGGAACACTTCCGGACGGGCTGATTGCATCGCTGCGGAGCGCGGCCGCCAACATACGCCGCTTCCACGAACGCCAGCTGGAGCGCGGCTTCCTCGACCTCCTCCCGGACGGGAGCGTGCTCGGCCAGAGGGTGGCGCCGCTAGCGACGGTCGGGGTCTATGTCCCGGGAGGCCGCGCGGCGTATCCATCCTCCGTGCTGATGACTGTCGTGCCCGCACGAGTTGCGGGAGTCGAGCGAGTCGTGATGACCTCGCCGACGCCCGGGGGAAAGGTGGAGAATGCCGTGCTCGCGGCCGCCTGGATCGCCGGGGTCGACGAGATCTATCGGATCGGCGGCGCTTACGCGATCGCCGCCCTGGCGTACGGAACCGAGACGATCGGGGCCGTCGACAAGATCGTCGGGCCTGGCAGCCGTTGGGTCGCTGAGGCGAAGCGGCAGGTCTTCGGGCAGGTGGATATCGACATCATCGCCGGTCCGTCGGAGATTCTGGTGATCGCCGACGGAAGCGCCGATCCCGTGCACGTGGCGGCCGATCTCATCGGTCAGGCCGAGCACGACCCCGACGCGATCGCCTGGCTCGTCACCAACGACGAAGGGCTCGCCGCCGCGGTGCCCGACGCTCTCGACGATCTGCTGGCGCGAAATCCGAGACGCGAGATTGCACAAACCTCCCTTCAACAGAATGGTTTGATCGTCATCGTTCCCGATCTTAGCGCGGCCGCCGCCGTGGCCAATCTTCGAGCGCCGGAACACCTCGAGCTCTTGGTCGCGGAGCCACTTCAACTCGCCGGAGGGATCCGAAACGCGGGGGCCATATTCCTTGGTGGTCACACCCCCGAGCCGGTCGGGGACTACTTCGCGGGTCCGAGTCACGTCCTGCCCACGGGCGGGACGGCACGTTGGGCGTCGCCGCTAGGCGTCTACGACTTCGTGAAGCGGACCAGCATCATCGGCTACTCCCGAGAGCGGCTCGAACGCGACGGGCCGGAGGTGATCCGCCTGGCCGAGTCCGAGCACCTGGCCGGACACGCCGAAGCGGTGCGCGTTCGGCTACAAGGCCGTTGATAGATCGCGCAGCTCTGCGTTACGCTTCCTCGCCGCTCCCTGCG
>WHSP01000214.1 GCA_009380025.1 Gemmatimonas sp.
GGGAGCGGCGAGGAAGCGCAACGCAGAGCTGCGCGATTTATCAACGGCCTTCTAGCACACGCCGAGGAAACGAATGAACCGGACCACCTCGCTGAAGCTCGCCGCTGCGCTCCTTCTTGCCGGCCAATCGCTACCTGATCCGGCAGTCGCCCAGGTGTTCGGGCCGGCTCAGGAGGATCCCGTGATCTCGTTCGGCGTTGCCGTCGACGTGGCGAGCCGTTACGTCTGGCGCGGCCTGCAGGTCAGTGATGAAACCAACGTCCAACCTGCCGGATGGCTCGGCTGGGGGCCATTCGAGATCGGAACCTGGGGCTCACACGATCTCGAGGGGAATTTTCACGAACAGGACTTCTGGATCACGTACTACATGCCTGCGGATCGGGCGGGCCTTCTCGGAATCACGGTCCACGACTACTACGTTTCCTCCGACTTCGGCAACGACTTCTTCGACCTGGGGGGGGTCCGTAGTTGCGTGGAGGGCGAGCCTGCTTACGGGGTGCCGGCTCGTTGCGTAGGCGGCCCGCACCGGACGGAGGTCGTCGGTTCGTTCATCTCAGCGTCCGCGCCCGTTGACCTCCTCCTCGCTTACAACTTCCACAACGACCCGGAGAACGCTCTCTACGGACAGGCCTCTCTGCGACCCTCCCTGGCGGGATTCGATCTCGCGTTCACCGTCGGAGGTGTGTTCGGGCGGAGCCTCCTCTACTATCGAACCGACGCCGCCGCCGTGACGAATCTTACGGCCGGTATCGGGCGAAGCATCGTCGGTCTCCCTTTCGAGCTCCCCCTCTCCCTCGAGCTCGTCCACAATCCACATCTGGATGAGACGTACTACATGGCCCGCGCCGGCGTCTACTTGCAGAGGTAAGCGCCATCGTTTCCGGAAGCCAACAATCTTCGACGCCGAGTACGCAGACGAAGCTCTCAACCCGGTTTCAGCGTACCCTGCGGCTCTGTGGAGAATTCCGGCCGGATACCCGTTCTCCGCTCCGGAATTATCCAGGTAAGGGCGAGCGCGAGGAGGACGAGGACGACACCGACCCTGTAGAGCACGGTGACCGCGCGCGTGAGGGAATCCGCGTAGCCACGCTCGATCTCGTCGACCGCCTCGAGCACCTCCAACCGCAGTTCGCTTTCCTCGGCGCCCCCGCCTGTCGCGACTCCATCCAACCCGACGTCGGGGTACCGGGAACGCAGGTCCTCCTCGACCCTCTCGCGAACCGCCGGCGCATCGAAGCCAACCGCCGTTCCTCCTCCCTCTCCTTCCGGCCCGGTGACCGCCGTCGACAGAACGTCGCGAGCCTCCTCGGGCATTGATTCCATCACACGGACGGAACGCTGCGTTACGGAGCCCGTCAGGGTCGCGGCGAACAACGTTCCGAAGAGAGCGATCCCGATTACTTGACCGAGCGACCGTGCGAAGATGGACCCTGACGTAACCACCCCAAGCTCCTTTGGACTGGCCGCGTTCTGGACCATCAGGGTGTAGAGCGGAAGGGTCGGACCCATACCGAGGCCGATGAGAATCATCTTGAACGTGATCTCCGCCTGACTGGAATCGGGGGATAGCGTGTACCCCATCACGAGGAACGAGGCCGTCAGGAGCACCAGCGCGACGATCAAGATCGGCTTCGCCTGGCCGATGCGGGATGCGATCTGACCGGCCGCGACGCTGGACAGCACCATGGCAAGCGTGAGCGGGATCAAGCTGACCCCCGCACGGGTGGCCGAGATCCCGACGACGTTGACGAGAAAGAGCGGCAGGAAGATCACGGTGAAGAGGAACGTGGCGCCCAGCACGAACATGGTGAGCGTAACGAGCCAGATCGAGCGGCTGCTACGGAAGAGCTGGAGATCGATGATCGGCTCGTCGGCTCGCTTCTCCGTTCGCAGGAAGCCGAACAGGGCAAAGGTGGACCCGCCGAGCATGAGCAGCATCGCGGGCGACGTCCAGGCCAGGCCATCGCCGGATTGAGCACCTTCCCCACGGCCGAGAGAGAGCGCGATCAAGAGAGGAACGACGGTGGCCACGAGCCAGAGCGCTCCCGCGATGTCGATGCGAATCTCCGGTGCGACGCGCCCTCCCAGGTTTGGCATTCGGGTGACGATTAGCCAGGTAGCCGCCAGACCAACCGGAAGGTTGATAAAGAAGACCCAGTGCCAACCCACCAGATCGGTGATCACGCCGCCCACCAGAGGCCCCACGACACTCGAGATTCCCATCACCGCCCCGATCAGGCCCATGTACTTTCCACGTTCGTGGGGTGGGAAGAGATCCGCGATGACCGCGAGGGTCGTGGTGAACAAGGAGGCAGCGCCGATTCCCTGCACTGCCCGCGCGCCGATCAGGAAGCCGGTGGTCGACGAAATTCCGCAGAGCAACGATCCTCCCACGAAGAATCCAACTCCCACGAGGAGAATCGGCTTTCTTCCGAACAGGTCCGAGAGCTTCCCATAGATCGGGAGCATCACGGTGGAGGCGACGAGATAGGACGTCGTGATCCAGGCATACAGCGCGGCGGGGATCTGGAGGTCGCGCTGAATTTGCGGTCCCGCAGTGGCCACGATCGTCTGATCCAGTCCGGCCATCAGGAGGGCCGCGAGAGTGCCCGCAAGGGCGAGGAACTTGTCCTGTCGCGTAAGAGGTGGGCTGTCCTCCTCCCCGGCCTCCGCCGAGGTGTGGGGCAGTGCGCTTGCTTCCATCGATTCCTATCGGTCGAGACCCGGCATTCTGCTTGCGCAGCAACAAAAAAAACGCGCTGCCATCCCCCCATCAACAGCGCGTGCGCCTGAATACACCGGATCGGCCGACGCGCTCCGCGAGCGTAGCAATCGCCAGGCCCCTCGGCTGATGCTGGTGGAGAAAGCGGCTTGTCGCGGTGTGTGATCGTGGCGGCAAGGATGATGGGGGCTGCAGAATAGTGTCAGGGATCGCTGATGATCGCCGATCAACTCGGCCGCCCGCCCTGAACTGCCATCGCTCTGCCCGATAGCCGATACCTATCGCTGGCTTGTCGCTACCGGGACCAGGAAATACGTTCCGACGCGACCCCGCGCCCGGAACTCCCGATTCTAGGATGCCATGGCGATCTGCTCCGCCTACCCGAACCGATCCCGTCCCTTGAACCTCGTCTTGCGCCTCGCGCTCGGCTTCCTGCTCGTGAACGTCACCGCCGGGCTCGAGGGCGCGTTCGCGCAAGCGGATACCGTTCCGGCCCACCTGCGCGTTCAGTACGATTCGGCCTACTTCGCCTGGGACAGAGGCGATTACGTGCAATCGCTTCAACTCACCGAGCGAATCCTCACGACCCCGGGCGGGGAGCGGCTGTCCGACCGAATCGCCCTCCTGACGGGGGAGCTCTACCGGGTGCACGAAGTCGCGCCCGACGGCCGGTTCCTTCGCTGGAGTCCCGACGGGCGACACTTTTCGTTCGAGACCGGAACGGGTGGCGACGTCCAGACGCACCTCATCCGGATCGAAGGCGGGCGTCCGCAGAAGGTCGCCGAGTTCGACGGCTGGAACGCCAGCTTCTCTCCCCTCGGGGGTTCGCTCGCGCATTTTCGCACCCCCGAAACGCCGGCCCTGGTGCGGGCGCGGGAACGGGAGCGTCGAGCAGTGGCCGGGGGAAGCCGCAGCGAGATCCGGGAGGCACGACGCGAGATCGCGGAATTGGAGTCGGCCGCGGCCGAGATCATCATCAGGGAAGTCGCTGGGGACGAAGTCCAGGTCGTCCCGGCAGAAGGGATCGAGCGGTTCGGGCTGGCCTATACCGGTGGTGGTGATCTCATCCTCGTCGGGCGGTTTCCGGACGACGGTGAGCGGATCGACCTCTTCCTCCTCCAGGGCGACGCGGCCCCGCGACGGCTCTCGGAGGGACCCGGCAACAAGGGTCGAACCGTCGTTCCGGCCGGCCCTGACCGGATCGTCTATACGTTGGGCGACGATTCGATCGCCATTCACGATCTGCGCAGCGGTTCGGCAGTGAGGATAGCCGGCCGAATGCCGACCGTCTCCCGCGACGGTTCGACGCTCGCCTACATCGCCACCGTCGCCGAGGCCGAGCCGGACCTTCGTCGCGGGGAAGCGGTCGTTGGCGCCGACATCCGTGCGACCGGCCAGGCGAACGCCCTCATTGTACAGCGACTCGGGTCGAACGCCGCACCACGCGAACTGAAGCGCACGACACTCCCGCTCGCCGACCTCGCGCTCTCACCCTCCGGCAACTTGGTCGCTTACAACACCATCCTCCGTGACGACTGGGAGGTCTTCGTCGCCGAGACCAACGAGAACGGTGTCGATCGCAGACTGACGACTGATATCCAGCACGACCTCTTCCCCCGCTTTCTTTCGGAAGATCGCCTCCTGACGCTGATGGGCGAAGCGCGACACCGACGGTCCTATGTGTATGATCTGTCATTGGATACACAAGATGTACCGGCGACTCTACTGCCCGGAGACGACCAGCGCGGCAGGACTCGCCTGTTTCACAACAACACCATCCGAACGGTCGCTCCCCAGTACGAATGGGAGCCGAGCCCGGACGGAACGCGGGTCGCGATCGTCGCGGATCGGGATGGCAATACCCTTTCCGCCGAGCGTGGCGTCTTCCTGGTCGACTTTTCCGAGAAGGTTGGTGTGGAGGATCTGCTGGAGCGCATTCGCATGCAGCGCGAGGCTGAGACCGAACTCCGCACTTGGGGCCGGGAGGTCTTTGCGCCCATCGAGGGAACGGTGCGTGACGCAACATCGGAAGTGGATGCGGGCCGCGTCTACGATCACGCCCACGCGCTCTATCAGTTCGGGTCGAAATTCATCACGCAGCCGGGCAACGCCGAAGCGATCGAGTACCTGGAGCGGTCGCTGAGGGCGATGGGCTACGAGCCCGAGCTCCAGTGGTTCGAACCACGTCCGGGGATCCGCTCGGCCAATGTCGTAGCCACGCTACGTGGCACCGAGCGACCGGAGTCCATCCACGTGGTCAGTAGTCACTTCGATTCGGTGGAAGGCTCGCCCGGCGCTGACGATAACACCTCCGGAACGACGGCCCTCCTGGAGGTTGCAAGAGTGCTGGCAAACCGCCCGCAGCCCGAAACGATCCGGTTCGCGTGGCTCACCGGCGAGGAGGCGGGCCTGCTCGGTGGCCGCGAACTCGTGCGTCGCGCCCTCGCCGACGGCGATCGGATCGTTTCAGCCCTCAACAACGACATGATCGGGTGGACGCGGAGCCATCGCCTCGACAACACGATCCGCTACTCGAACGACACGATCCGCGACCTGCAGCACAATGCGGCGATCCTCTTCAGCGACCTGATCACCTACGACGCACGCTACGTCCTGAGCACCGACGCACAGGCGTTCTATGATGCGTTCGGGGATATCATCGGGGGGATCGGGTCGTACCCGATCCTCGGCAATCCCCACTATCACCAGCGGCACGACATGCTCGAGGTGATCGACCACAGGCTGGTGGCCGAAGTCGCCAGGACGACCGTCGCGACGGTCATGCGCCTCGCGAACGGTCTGGACCTAAACCACCGGTGAGACCGTTATCAGCTATCAGCTCTAGTGGCCGGCTTGCCATCCCGGAACCCAGCAATGACGACTGGGGATGATCGGAATTATCAACGGCCTTCGATCAGCTCTCCAGGCCTTCCTCGACAATCGCTTCGAGTACGATCTTCTGCTCCATCGTCTCCTCCGGGTCGAGTGGTGCGCGTCGGCGCCACCGTCCGGTCCGGAACCACGACCAAGCGGCCAGGGCGGCGATTGCTTCGGAGATCGGAAAGGCCCACCAGACCCCCGCCTCGCCCAGCGGCGTTCGGTAGGAGAGCAGGAAGGCCAGGGGGAAGCGCAGAACCCAGAGCGAGAAGAGCGCGAGCAACATCGCAGCGACGGTGTCACCGGCGCCCCGAAAAGCCCCGGTGAGCACCTGCTGGGCACCGATGAATCCAAAGCTCAAACAGAGGATGCGTACGAACGTCGACGCCTCGGCCGCGACGAGCGGAGCATCGGGCAGGAAGAGATCAGCCAACGGGCGGGCCAGGAGGAAGAGCACAACGGCAGCACCGAGCATCGTGTAGAACCCGATGCGAACTGCCGCCAGGGTCAAGGCCTGGGCGCGATCGAGCCGCCGCGCACCGACTGCCTGGCCGACGAGCGTGGACGTAGCCATCGAGAAACCGAGCGCGGGAATGATGACGAAGCT
>WHSP01000215.1 GCA_009380025.1 Gemmatimonas sp.
ACCAGTACGCGTGGCGCATGGCGTCCGCTGTGCCCTTGTTCAGGGACTGGCTGATCGTCGCGGAATTGCCGGCGTACGTGCTGGACGCCCAGTGGCTCGCCCGGTCGAGCGCATCCTCGGCGAGCGTCTGCACGGCGGCGATCGCGAACGGCGACGTTGCGGCCACGACGATCTCCCGAGGCGACGCCTGCGGCAGGTTGCCGCCCCCGGACGGCTGTCTGAAAATGCGCGTCCCGGCGGCCGACGGCTGCAATCGCAGCCGCGGCTGGGCGGGGGCCGCCGGCGAGGGAGCCGCTGCGACGCCGCCGACTCTCGCAGGGGGAAGGGAGGTGGCGAGCCGGGTCCAGGTCGGGTTCGGGAGCTGTCGGGTCGGGAGCTCGGCTCGCGCCCGCGGCGCAGCCGCCAGCTCCCTCGATGCATACACCGCGGACCGAACCGGCATCATTCCTCTCCTTCGGGTTGAGGCTCCTGACCGATCGAGAGCACGATCTTCCAGAAGCGCAGATTGTTGTCGTCGATGACGGCTCCGGGGAGGTCCACGAAGACGCCGATCTGAATCGCCACACCCTGCAGGTTGACGCTCACGTCGCCGGACTTCGACGTCCCGATCTCGGCGATCGCGCCGTTCTTGATCTTGAAGTTGAAGCCCTTCGCCTTCGCCGTCACCTGCGGGGAGCCCAGGACGACCTTGAACCCTTGCTGCACTCGTTCGAGCCGGACGAGCGCCGTCGTCAGGGCGCGGAGTGCCGCACGATTAGACGACTCTTCCGCGGGAGCTGTCGCGGACATATTGAAGAGGGCGAGAATCGTCGGACCCGTCACGTAGTCGCCGATCTGGAAGGGAGCGACGAACGCCAGCACCTTGGCCTCGATCGTCCCTGCGGAAACGACCGCGGCGAGCTGCTGCTGGGTGATCTCCTTCCCCGTGGGGGCCGCAGGCGGCGCGGGCGGGGCCTCCACTTCGGCGCGCTGGACCGCCCCGGACAGGGAGGTGGGGAGGGCGAGCGCCGGAGAGGGTGTACCGACTGCGCCGGGCCCAGCAACTCCTCCTCCCATCGGCCGCCCGCCCGTCTGCTGGATGGTGTGGGTCAGCTCGTGTGCCAGGAGCCGGCGGCCAGCCGGGGACCGGGGGGCGAACTGGCCCTGACCGAACACCACGTTCGACCCCACCGCGTACGCCCGCGCGCCGATCGCCCGCGCCGAAGCTTCCGCACGGCGACCCGTGTGCACCCGGACGCCGCTGAAGTCGTGGCCGAAGCGCGGCTCGAGGTCCGAGCGCACGGAAGGCTGCAGAGGTTCGCCGGTGGAGGCGAGTACCTCGTGGAGGAGCTCCGGAGCAGGAACCGATCCGGCTTCGGCGTTGGCGCGAGCCATCTGCGGGGACGCAATCCCCGCCGGTTGTCCAGGCGTACCGGACGCTCGCGCGGCGGCCGGCGGGGCGGGCGACGCGGTGACCCTAGCGGCGAGACGGTCGGCTTCCTGCTCGTACGCATCGCCGGGTCGGTTGACGACCAGCGATGGCTGCAATCGTGTCGCCACCCGATGCCAGATAGGATTGAGGGGCGCCGGCAAGTGAGGCGACGGCGCTGGTCGGCGCGGTGGGGCGTGGAGGCGCGGCTCGCGCGGAGCAGCTTCGAGCATCCGGGGTGGCGATCCTCTCATGGGTCGGCCCGCGGCGAGCGGTTTGTCCCGGCTGATCTGGGTCGGTGAGGACCCGACCGCGCTGCCGTTGCCGCCCTACCGCGAACGGTATCCAGTGAAGAGCGTCAGCGGTTCAGTCGGAGCAAAGAGCTCGTTCGGACGGACCCGTCACGCTGCGCAGCTCCGTCCCCCAGCCGCCGGGCGGGTCGATGGCGGGCAGGATGCCCAACACGCCGTAGATGTCCCGGAAGAGAGCCTGTCGGAAAGATAGCAATTCCCCGACTCCTCCGCATCCTTCGGGATGCTGCCGCGCGGGCTTCTGGGGAAGCTTCTTTCCGACGAATCAGCGGTCTTGTTTTGCGCGGCATTGAGAATCCTGCCAACGCGGATGAGCCAGCCCAGATGATCGGCGCTGTAACCCGATTCCTACTAACCTAGAGGGACCGACACCAGGGGGGCGTGGGGAAACCAAAGATTTTCGCGATGGTTGCGACTTCGTGACGGCATGGCGCCCGATCCGCGAGCTAGCGGCGCGACAATTGACCACCGGAGACGGAAGGTCACTTGTCTCGATGATTTGGAGGTTGTCGATGTCTACTGCGACGGGAAGTCAGCCGGCGGTTCGCACCGACCATCGGGGGAGGGTTCGTGTGTGGCGTCCGTCGCAATCACGCCAGGATTGGGAGCGGGCGCGGCGATACTTGCTCGGGCGCCCGGGTATCCTGCGGATCCAGTCCTATCCGCTCACCGGCAGCGTGGTCATCGAATACGAGGTACGTACCATCAGCGCCTGCGAGATCCTCGCGCTCACCGGCACGGGATCGCGCGGAGAAAGCGGACAACGGTGGACCGGGTGGGCACCCTCGGCACGGCGCACATGGCCGACATGGGCACGGATCAACGACCTTCGTGAGACGTTCTCCCGGTGGCCGCATACCATCGGACGATATTTCAACGTGCTCACGTTGCGACGGCCTTCGGACGCATGACGAGGAGCGGCCCCCTGCTCGACGCATGGGGGCCGCAACGGTTTTCAGCAACGTCCACCGACTGGCGAATGGCGTCAGACTCAACCAACGATCCTGCAATCGAGCTCAAGTCGCCATTCCGCCGCTCGGAGGGAGGCCCGGTCACATCCCGGACACCATGAGGTGTGCGCTGGTCATTCCGGGCTCCATGAGCCAGAGCATCCCCGCGCCTCCACTTTCCGGCAACCCGAGCGATTCGCCCGTAGCACCCGGAACCGCCACAGTTGTGTGGGTTCGGATCGCTTCCGGCGAGTCGCCCATCACGTGGTAATAGATGCTGCCGAAGACCGACTCGGCACGCGTTCCATCCGCCTCGGCGTCCGCGAAGCGGGCCTCGAGCTCCTCCTCACTTCCACCGGCTGCCAGGAACTCATGGTTCTGTTCGAGGCGAGCACGGTTCTCCTCGGTAGTGCATTGTGAATCGACCGGGTTGTCAAAGCCCGGTCGGCCGACGTTGTCCCAACACATGAGGCCATTGCTCCCCTCCCGGAGGACGTCCGCGGTCCCGTCCGACCGAAGCTGGAGGACCATCGCCTCGGCGCCCATCCGACCGGGGGCAGCCAGCAAAGCACGCTCGATTTCGGCATCGGCATCCTGGGCCTCGAGGGCGACAGGAAAGATCGCCGAAGCGCACAGCAGCAAAAGAACTCTCTTCATGGTGACCTCTGTCGGGGAGACCTGACAAGGGGGGAACCGGAGCGCGCTCGGAAGGCGTGCCTCGGAGCCGGGACGGTAAATCTCCCCAAGAATAGCCGCGGTTTCCTTCCACAGCAACGGGGCGGCGCCCGCAGGGATAACGCTGCGTGCGCGACGCCGAGAACGCGGAGGCGACTGGTGCGCCCTCCGCGTTCTCGGCATCCCGGCGGTGTAACTGTAGGGCTGGAAAGCGATCCCTATTACGGAGCCGTAGTCGGCGCGACCTCGAGATCCGCCTCGTTCACGACGAGGTAGACCGGCTGCTGCTGCGCCATCTGTTGGACCTGCGCATCGAGATCACCCGGGATCTGCGACAGGTAGCCCGCGTCCCGGATCGTCGCCCGTCTAATCCGTACGGTCTGCCCCTCGTTGATATCGACATCCTGGCCCGGTGAATCGGTGACGATCGCGAGCATCCGCTGACCGTTCTCCTCGATCCAGAAGGCGCGCTCCGAAACGACTTCGCCGACCATCGTACCGTCGGCGTCGCTGTACTCAGTGCCCACGTGGTTCGTAGGGTTGGCCGCAATCGTGGCAATCGTAACCGGAGCGGCCGGCGTGACGTTAGGGGTCGACGGAGTGACTACGGGCTGCTCCGTCACCGGTTCCATCACCGCCACCTCTCTAGTGTCGGGAGCGAACAGCCACCAGGCGAGCAACCCGAGCACGATCAGTCCGAGAAGCCACCAGAGCCATCCCAGGTGGTGCTTCTCCTGGGTGTCGATGCCCTTCCGCTGGACGTCGATGTCTGCCATCGTTCTCTCCTCCGATAGAGTTTCTATTCCACTCGGTTCTCCCCGACCCGGCCGCCGATGGCGTCCGTCATCGAGGAGTTGACGGAACAACCGGTCACCACCAGCAGTCGGCCCGAGCGCGGACCCAGAACCGCAAAATGCTACCCCCCGCCCTCCGCTGATCCGCCGACGGCGAGCTGCGCCGCCGCGAACCCTCCGCCCCCCACCTAAGCAATTGTGGTTCCGTCACTTGACGAATCGCACGAAGCGAGATTCGGTCGCCCCGCTCGCCGCCGACATGGATGAGTTGAGCATATGTCGGGCCGTTGCGCGCTGAGACGTATGGGCCTTCAGGCCGAGGGAAGGGCTCGTGAGCCGGTCGATTTCAAGGATGGCGCAAGGAGCGGGCTGAAGCTGGCGGCGCGGTTCTACGCCTAGTTCATCGAGGAGATCGCCACGCTTCGCGGGAGGAGATCGACCGCTAAGCGAGGGACTGCGGTGGGGCTTGCGACTCAGATGGATCGCGGAAGCTCGAGACGAGGCGACACCCGGGTGATGCCGCCCCACGCGATCCGATGGAACCGGACGTCCATCTCCCGAGCCGTGCCGTCGCCGGGGTGAGTGAGCCACCAGCGCATCATTTCCACGAGCGCCGCGGCGAGCATGCGTGCTACGGCGGTGATCGGTAGGGCAGCGTTCGATCCAACCGCGCCCAGATCCGTCAGGCGCCGCTCGATGATGCCCGCCAGGTGGCCGGTGAGGAGATCGTACACCGGCTCGCGCATGCTCGAGCGCTCCAACGCGACGCGGAAGTGCTCGACGTCGGCGACGTGGCCGAACAGCTCTTCTACGGGCGCCACCCGCCTCGACGCGCCGCTCTGCGCGAGGAACTCCTGCTCGAGAAAGATGAAGAAACGCTCCGCGTCGCTGAGCAGCAGGTCGCGCTTGTTGCGGAAGTGCGAGTAGAAGGTAGCCCGTCCTACGCTCGCTCTGTCGAGCACCTGCTGCACGGTGATCTCGTCGAAGCGATTGGCCTTCATCAGCTCAACGAGCGAGGCGCCCAGAGTGCGCCGCGTCCGCAGCACGCGTGGGTCTTCTCTGACCTTCTGAACATCCGTCGGCGACATGTTCGGCTTCTCCTCCTTCGAGGTGCCGGCCCTCGACGGCAACCGCTACACTCTCCCGCGCCAACCGATCACTCAACCGGAGAGGGCGATGCGGCGCGACGAACTCGGGGGATGGTGTATGATTGCCGGAGCGGTCCTCGGCTTGATCACGATGGGGTTCCATCCGCACAGTGCCGCCGCTGGGACGCGCAACGCCGTCGTGCACTCGATCGCGCTGTTCGCGGTGCCAGTGGCGTTGTACGGCGGGTGGGCGCTGAGCCGGCGGCTGTCGACGACCGGTCCAATTGGCGAATTGGCGCTCGTCTTCTATGGACTCGCCGCCGTCGCCACAGTGATGGCCTCCACGGCAGCGGGGTTGGTTGCGCCGGATCTTCTCGGGTCGACGACAGGTCTCGGAAGCGACTACCAAAGCCGCCGGCAGCCTACTGCACTACAACTTCGTCGTCAACCAGGCCTTCGCTAAGCTGATCATCGCGGGCTCCGCCGTCGCAATCGGTCTGTGGTCCGTGGACATCGTACGTAGCAGCGCGATGCACAGCAGGGTAGGCGTGTTGGGGTGTGTAATCGCGATAGTGGAGCTCTTGGCGCTGTTCTCCGGCCGAGTCCGTCTGGACGTGCAGGGATTCGGCGCGCTATTCCTCGGTTTGGCGATCTGGTTCGTCGCGGCCGGCTGGGAGTTGCGCGGCCGCGGAAGGGATCTCGGCCCGAGCCGATGAAGGCGATTGTCCCGAAGGCCTGCCATTCCGGGGCTAGAAGGCTGTTGAAAAGCAGGCTGCGCGAAGGCCGAAGAGAAATCGTGCAGATCAAGGCGCGCGACGAGCCG
>WHSP01000216.1 GCA_009380025.1 Gemmatimonas sp.
AGGTTGGTACGGCTGTACTCTAGCGGCCGCTCGAGGGAACGTCGCACCCCGGCGCAGGCTGCCAGATGGATGATCAAATCAAGCTCCTGGACACCAGCTGCATGAAGAGCGGCGAAGAGCGCTGTCGGCTCCCGAATATCCGCCTCGACCAGTTTGAAGTGGTCATTTCGCGCCAGCGAAGCCAGATTCGCGCGCTTGATGGCCGGATCGTAGAACGGATCGAAGTTGTCGATTGCAACGACTTCATGACCCCTCGCGATGAGCCGTTCGCAAAGATGACTTCCGATGAAACCAGCGCCGCCCGTTACCAGAGTCCGCATATGCCTTTCGTCATCATTCCGCGTCCGTATTCCCACACCTTTAGGAGTGATTGAGACGGGGCGGAAAAGCGTAGTGGCGAGGTCGATCTTGTTCGATTCGAGCTTTCGTCGATGAACGTGGTCGAAGCATCCTAACCGAGCCAGTCGAGGGGTCTATGGGTTGAGGGTTGATCGTTCGACGACGCATGCCGGCGGTGATCCTACACTGCCACCCCTTGGACGCAAAGGGGCGAATCGAAATTCCTCTGTGCCGATGGGCTCAAGATCATGGTTCGGCATGTACGTTCGATAACGGTGCGGCGCCCTTCTGGCCGGATAACCGTAACGACTGCGTCATAGACCGCTCCGGTGATCAGGGTCGTCGACAAGGTCGCGAGGCCGGGACTGCAATCCACGGTGAGTCTCGTCGGCGCGTTCGCGCTCTTCGGAGCGTCACGCCCAGCGGCGGCAGAGACGAAATCCAGATTATCAGGAACTTGAGCCGTCTTCGAGCCGTTCCGGGGGGAGTACGGCGCCCCGAAGATCGTCATAGGCAAGGGCACGGTCTCTTGCGTCGAAGCTGCCGATTCATACGTGCGAGGCTAGCTTGTCGGGTACCAACACTCGCGGTGGCGAACAAGGCGCGATACCTTTCCGAGTCGACCTTGGAGGTCTACTCTGTTTCCAGAGGGTCTTCCGCGGCTGGAGTGCGACCCCCTACGCAGACCTCGTCGGGCCCAGCGGCGTCGACGACGAGGCCAGTTGCTTCGCCGAAGCGGTTGCGGTGATGGACCATCGGCGCACGGCGTCGACGATCGTCCGGATCTCGATCACATACGATTAGGGAGGGCTTTCGAACCAGGAAGGGGCCTTTCGGCAGGGGCATCGCCTCCAATTCCCATAGTGCGGCCGCTTCGTTCCTTCGCCGGGCGGGGGGTGGTATCGTTACCGCGTCCATGCGAATGCACGGCCTGCACATGACTTTCGCCTAGACAAGCCACGCTTCGACGCCCATTTTGTAGCCGTTCGTTTCCAGCCTTGCCGCATTGAGCTAGGGGATCGTATCGCTCGCCCGTGTCGGAGTGATTGGCCCAGCGAGCACGCGACGGATTCGCGGAGCCGGCCAGCGGCATCGAATCAAGACAGACGGGGATGTGGTCGCCCCCCGGTTGCCACGGCTTGCTCCCACGATGGACTAACCGGGCCGGTGGCCGCCGTGTCCGAAATCTGTAGCACCAAACGTCGCAGCACGAGGGGATTCCGAGTTCCGAGAACCTTCCTTCAGCCGGATCGCGTTCATGCATTACCTGATCACCGGTGGGGCCGGCTTCGTCGGATCGCATTTAACAGACCAGCTGTTGGGACGAGGGCACCGCGTCACGATCCTCGACGATCTCTCGACCGGCTCCATGCGAAACATTTCGCACCTTCGCGAGCACGACCACTTCCGCTATTTCATCGATACGATGCTGAACGCTCCGCTGCTGGCGGAGGTGGTGGACGAGGCTGACGCCGTATTCCACCTGGCCGCAGCGGTCGGCGTGAAGCTGATCGTGGAGAGCCCCGTTCGGACGATCGAGACCAACGTGCGCTGTACCGAGTTGCTGCTAAGCGTCGCGTCGAAGAAGAACAAGCCGGTGCTCATCACGTCCACATCGGAGGTCTACGGGAAGAACGCGGAAGTGCCGTTTCACGAGGAAAGTGATCTGGTCATGGGCCCTACAACCCGGGGTCGCTGGAGCTACGCGTGCTCGAAGGCGATCGACGAGTTCCTCGCGATCGCCTATTGGCGGGAGAAGAAGCTGCCGACGATCGTCGTGCGTCTGTTCAATACTGTCGGGCCCCGGCAAACGGGTCGATACGGGATGGTGATCCCGCGATTCGTCGAGCAGGCTCTAGAGGGCGCGCCGATCACGGTGTACGGTGACGGCACCAACAGCCGGTGCTTCACCCACGTCAATGATGCGGTCCGGGCACTGATCCTCCTGATGGAGTCCGATACCGCGATCGGCGAGGTCTACAACATCGGGAACAACCAAGAGATCACGATTCTCGAGCTGGCGGAGCGGATCCGGAGGCGAGTCGGTTCGTCGTCGGAGATCTCCTTTGTTCCCTATTCGGTGGCGTACGAGGAGAACTTCGAGGACATGCCTCGACGTATGCCGAGTATCGAAAAGATTCGCGATGCCATCGGTTGGACGCCCCGGATCGGGCTCGACCCGCTCCTCGACTCGGTGATTCACTACCACCGGTCGACCATGGCCGTGCCAGTCGTAGCGATTCCCGCAGCGAGCTGACTTGACTCTTTTCCTTCCGTTTGTAGCTGCATTCGCGACAGCACTCCTGCTGACGCCCGCGATACGCAGCCTTGCCCGGAAGGTCGGGTTGATTGCGCGACCGTCGCAGGACCGCTGGCACGCGAAGCCGACGGCGCTCCTCGGCGGCGCTGCCGTCTACGGGGCGTTCCTCGTCGGGACTTCGGTCGCATTGTTTGTCGCGAGCGCGGGAACCGGTGCGGTTACGGCGATCGTCCGTAACCCGGCGATCGGGATCGTCATCGCCTCGAGCCTGATGTTCCTGGTGGGCCTGGCGGATGATCGGTTCCACCTGAGGCCCTCCACGAAGTTGATCTTCCAGGGCCTCGCCGCCACGATTGTGATCAGCTTCGGCGTGGTCTACCCGGTCACCGGGTGGCAGGTGATCAACGTTCTGGTCACCTTCTTCTGGTTCCTGGCTCTCACCAACGCCCTGAACCTGCTCGACAACATGGATGGCGTGGCCGTCGGGGTCGCCGCGGTAGCGGCCCTTTTCCTTGCGGTCACGTTCCAGTGGGAGGGTGCGGCCTTGCTCGCGGCGATCTGCATGGCGCTCGTTGGGGCGGCCGTGGGCTTCCTGCCCTTCAACTTCCATCGAGCGTCCATCTTCATGGGCGATTCGGGGAGCCTTTTCATCGGCTCCCTGCTCGCAGGTCTGGCTGCCTCGTACCCGAACACTGCGTCGGTGAGCATCGTCGCAGTCCTCTTCGTCCCCGCGGCCATCGCCGTCATCCCGATCCTCGATACGGTCCTGGTGACGATCACCCGGACGGTGGCGGGGCGGCCGATCTCTGTCGGCGGCAGGGATCACACGACGCACCGGCTGGTCGCGATGGGGCTGTCCGAGCGACAGGTGGCTCTGCTGCTGTACGCGTTCGCCGCGGTCGGGGGGCTCGTGGCGATCGGACTGCGGGGCGCTCCGCCGGGGATCGGAATGACCGCCGGCGGCATCTTCCTCGTCGCTCTGTTGGCGTCTGCGGCGTATCTGGGCCAGATCCACACCTATTCGCCCGCCGACGCGCCTCGGGGACGTGCGACGCTGCTCATCTCCAACCTGCTCTATAAGCGTCGGGCCCTCGAGGTGGTGCTCGACCTGATCATCTTCACCGTCGCCTACCAGCTCGCGTACCTCCTGCGCTGGGACGGGCAGCTGCCTGCCGAGCAGTGGGCGATCTTCGAGAGCACGGTGGCCATCGCCGCAGTATCGAAGCTGGTGATGTTCGGGATCCGCGGCGTGTATCGAGGCAGCTGGAGCCAGCTCAATCTGCGGGACGCGATTCACCTCGTCCAGGCGACGGTGCTGGGCAGCCTCGTGACCGTGGCGGCCGTCATGTTCTTCTTCCCGAGCGCCTCCGTCTCGCGAAGTGTCCTCATCCTGGACGGCGTGTTGGTCGCCCTGCTCACCCTGGCGACGCGCGCCTCCTTCCGGACGCTGGACCTCCTACGCCACTCCCTGCGGGAGGCGGCCGAACCGGTGCTCATCTACGGGGCCGGCAAGGGCGGTGAGCTCGCAGTGCGCGAGCTCCTGGGCAACGCCGACCTCCAGATGACGCCGGTCGGCTTCCTGGACGATGATCCGTCCAAGCTGGGGCGCCTGGTGCAGGGCTACCCGGTGCTCGGCGATGTGGCCGCCGCGCGGAACATCATCCCCGAGCGGGGGATCAAAAGAGTGATCCTCGGCTCCCGAGCCCTGCTCGACGAGCACGTCGAGTCGCTCTGCACGGCATGCCGTTCTTTCGATGTCGAGATCTTTCGCCTCGAGCTGACCTTCCGACCGGTGGGCGGGAAGGCGGCGATCGCGGTCGATCGGGAACCGCAGGCGAAGGTTCGCGCGGTGCCGCTGCAGACGGCGTGAGGGCCTCGAATCCAGAACTAATCCGAACTGCACCTGATGCCTGAGGGTTCGAACTCCGCTCAGCCGGATAGCGAGATCTCGCTGTACGCCCTGCCCCGGATCCTGCTCGAGTATCGCTACCTGATCCTGGGGATGGCGGTGTTCGGGGCCGGGATTGGAGTAATCTCGGCATTCGCCAGCCCAGAGACGTACACTGCCGAGGCGCGCTTCATGCCCCAGGGCGCCAGCGAGGCGCCGGCGCTCGGAGGCCTGGCTGGCAGTCTGGGCATCTCAATCGGCGGCCAATCCCTGAGCCAATCGCCCGATTTTTATGCGGATCTCCTCGGCTCGCGCGAGATTCTGTCCCGCATCCTGGCGGACACCTTCACCGTCGTTGAGGAGGGGCCGCCCTCCGGCTCCCGTACCGGGACGGTCCCGGAGCTCTTCGAGCTCGAGGCTGATTCCGACCTGGCCCTCCGCGAAGAGTCGCGCCGCCTTTTGCGGGGCGCGGTTACCGCGGAAACGGAACGTGGGGCGGTCCAGTTCAGCGTGACGACTCCCTGGCCAGACCTTTCCGAGGCGATCGCACGACGCCTCGTAGAATTGGTCGAGGAGTTCAACGTCGAGACTCGGCAATCCAGTGCGGTCGCCGAGAGCCGCTTCCTCGACGAGCGGATCGCCGATATCGAAACCCGCCTGCGCGCGGCGGAGGACGACCTGCGCCGCTTCCTGGAGACGAACCGCCAGTTTCAGAACTCTCCGCAATTGGTCTTTGAGCATGACCGGCTGCAGCGCCGGGTCAGCATGCATCAGCAGATCTACACTTCCCTTCTCCAGTCTCACGAGGCAGCCCAGAGCGCGGCGATACGGGACACGCCTCTCATCACCGTCATCGAGCCACCCGAACCGCCTGCGTTCCGAGATCCCCGGCGCACGATCTTGCGCTTTCTCCTCGGCCTGATCATCGGGACGACGCTGGGCATGTTCGTCGCGTTCGGCCGGGAACTGCTCGCTCCAACCCCGGGTGTCGATCTAGAGTTCGACAGGCTGCGCGAGGCCTGGGGCGAGACGCGCGCGGATCTCCGCCGCGTTCGCATCCAGATCCCCGGCCGGATTCAAGCAGGGCGTGCGGGTGCGCGAGCGGACGACGAACGTGCGGGATAGCGAGAAGCGGGATACTTCAGGTCAACGGGGATTAGCGCGGCAAGGGGATCAGCGAACAGCGCATGGGGGAGGGACGTTTCCGGCGCCCCCTATAACTGGCCACTCTGATCTCATCATGTTAGCTCCCTGGAAACGCGGGCGTCTCGCCCGCACCCCTCCGGTCCTGGGGCCTCCACGGGCTACTCTCGCGCCCTCATTTCACGGAGCCACCTCCCATACCGCCCGGCGTCGACCGGCCAGAGCCTCGCCGACGCCGACAAGCGCCGCTACATGAACGAGGCAGAAGTGCATCGCCAAATCGCCGAGCGGCGCTCGCCTGCCCAGTAAGTGCGCAATCGCCCCAACTAGCGCCAAGACGAGCGCACCACTAATCCCCATCGCCACGGCCCGATAGACAACGTGGTCGGCCCATAAGCTGAAACTCGT
>WHSP01000217.1 GCA_009380025.1 Gemmatimonas sp.
GCATGGCCGACGTCTATCCAGTGGTCGTCGGTGCGGTGAAGGATCAGAGTCGGGATCTCCATCTCCGGGAGCATCTCTCGGAGATCGACCTCAGTGTTCATTCGGATCAGGTTCTCGGCCATGGCGGGACTCGCCGCCGTGCGAAGGTATCGCGCCCACCACTTGCGGTGGGACTCATCATCAAGCGGGCTTGGATGGTCGCTCGCCCACCACTCGCCCGTTGCCCACGCCTTCTCCATCTTGCCTAAATGACTCTCGAGCGTCGCGGCATCCGGGCCCCACGGGTAATCGGGGGCAGCGAGCCGGCGAGCCCAGGAGCCGTACAGGATCAGCGACTGAGCTCGTTCGCGATGGAGCCGCGAGAAAAGCAGGCTCAGCGTGCCGCCCTCCGAGACGCCCATAACCGCAGCACGGGCTGAGCCAGCCGCCTCCATCACCGCGCGGATGTCATCCATCCGCTCCTTCATGGTGGGAGCACTCGGCACCGGATCCGACATGCCGGTGCCGCGTTTGTCGAAGACGATTAGCCTCGAGAACGACGCCAGTCGGGTCAGGAAGTGGGCGAGTCTCGGCTCCTCCCAGGCAAGCTCTACATGAGACACGAATCCAGGGACGAGAACGAGATCGATGGGCGCATCGCCAAGCACTTGGTAGGCGATGCTCACATTGCCGCTCTTGGCGTATCGGGTCTCCGGTCGCACGAATCCACACTAACGAACTGCAATGGCATTGACCGCTCTCCTCCCGTGGCGGCCTTCATTGTGAACTCGCGGACGTGAGCCGTGTGAGACGGTCTATGGTGTCCAGGCTCGCGCTTCGTCCGCGAGCGATTTGCGAGCGGCTTTGATCATGGCGGCCCACGGCGTAATGACGTCTTTGAGGTTCAGGGGTGGCTCAAGGCGAGCGAGGACTTCACGTTCGATATCGATTAGGGGTACCTCGCACTCGCGGGGCTTCGGCCAGGCGGCGAGACGAAGATGCTCCTTCATCCAGTCGGTCAGTCTCCGGTCGTCTCGTGGCGACAACCCGTAATTCGAGAAGTGGCCTGGGTTATCAGGGTTACGGGGCATGCCGTGGAGGTCTAGCTTCTTCGCAAGCAACGCAGCGAAGGACCGTCGGACCGTCGATTGGCCGGTGCGTCCCTCGCCGAAGTGTGTCTTGATGTCTCTCGTCGCGAGGCTGTCCTCTGCCTTGCCGACGTATAAGGGGCGATCGTCAGGAGGCTCGCCGAGGCCAAGCTCTTCCCACACGTCATGACCGTAGATGGCATAGAGACCTGGGCGGGCAGGAACCTTTCCAATCTGATCGCGCAGAAGACGGGCTCGGGCACCGGACAGAGCGGCTATCGCGTCCTCCGTGTAATCAGTCATTGTTCTCCTTTCCAGTCACAGCGCTTTCATAGCCGGAGCCTGCGACAGGTTTCACTTTGGCCCTGCTCCTTCGCACCTCCGCTCGGCGGCTAGGGCTTCCCCTTGTAGCACCGTCCGCTTCGGCGTCAAGGCGGGTTCGGTGCGCTGACGCTCCTCATCCTCCGCGGCCCGCTGCGCGGGCTCCCCTTGACGCCGCCGCCTTAGCCGGCGCTCGTGCCTTGACTCTCGACCGCTATGGTCACCCCTACGAGGACGCCGAAGACGACATGCCGAAGCGGCTCGACGCGCTGTTGTTCATCTCTCAGGGCCCCGACCCGAGGAAATTCCTTCGAAACAACGAGTGAACCTTCAGACCTGCAGCTTTGCTGGGTGGGCCTAAGTGGATGCTATTCAAACCTCTTGAGGATGACCGAACTTCTCTGAGGGGGGGACAGGCAGGCGGGGTCACCCCTCAAGTCACCAGACGTCCAGTTGGGACTCCTGTCCTCCAATGGATTCAACCTCAGGGGCGGCCGACGTTAGATCGCCCCCACCACATCCGGCGGGGGCGAGCCGATAACGCGGCTGCCGACGGGCTGGACGGTGTCGTCGGTGATCGCAACGACGGTGTTGCTCGAGAGAAACCGACGATGCGCGCTCGCGTCTCGCCAACGTTGCGGAGCGCGTGTGCGGCACCATCGCCGGTAGGAGCACGAGTCCTCCCGGCTCGAACACAGCTCGCTCGTCTCCGACCTCGACCTCCCTGCTCGATGACAGCATATCCTCCGGCATGTCGATGTGACGAGGCCGGCTTTTGTCGGGGTCGAGTTCTCACACAGCATCGCGGTGCTCGCGTTCCCGGTTGCACAGAACATCGGGAATGCGAAGTGTGCTTGGACGTCCGGATCTCCCTCGACCGTGCGCACACGTGACGAGGATCGCGAGGCTTTCCGCCGACGGGCTCGACATCGCGGGCTTCTTCATGAGGCGGGCGCGATCCTGCGCCGGTTGGTGCCCTTCGAGGGCTTCTTGATGAAGGAACGCCCCATCGCAGGCATCAATCTCATCTTCGAGATTTCCGATCGTTCCAATGGCAGATCATCGAGATGATGAACACGCTCGCCGCTCGTCCATTCCCATGGAAGCATGGCTCGCGCTTGTGACACATTCTCGCACTACGTCGAGCCGGTCTCAAAACTCGCCGCCGACTTGGCGGCCAGCAGCTACGGCGGCGAGCTCGGGCATTGGGGTCCGGCGCCTCGAGCGCCATGCGGGCACCGGGCCACGTCGAGCACCGCCGACAGGAGGTCTTCGGACAGGTGCCGCGCACGCGCGGAGAGGCACGAGCCAAAGGGGACTGCTCGTGCCGTTCGGCTAGGGCGAAACCTCCGCGTAGTACTCGTTCGCCGGGTCCGTGGCCGTCGTCTGGGTGAAGAACGGGGTGAACGTGTTCCCCACGTTATCCAGACCCACGTAGTCGCCGAGGAAGAACCCTCCCGCGACCGGTGCCCGTCGGCTGTCGAACGGCCCGTCGGCGTGGTTCTCAGACCAGTTCAATGGGTTTGTGCAGTTCGCATGGCAGTGAACCAGCCAGTGGTCGGTATCGGTTCCGCCCCCAGGGGTATTGTTGCGGAAGTCGTAGTACGTGACGCCCACATTGCCATCGTCTGCCACATGGACCGACGCGGTCCAGGCTTGCTGGTTCTCGATAGGGATGTCCGTCGGGGTCGCGTTCACCTTGACCGGCGCAGACCACGTGAATCCGCCGTCTGTGGACTGGGAGAAGGCAATGGCGTCGGCTTGCATGTTGTTGAAGCGGGCGTCCTGCCAGACCGCATAGAGGTTGCCGCTGCTCATGTCGACCGCGATGTCGGGAATGATGTCTCCCACTCGATGCGGCTCGCCCGTATCCGGGTCCGTGACGCCGATCGTCCGCATTGGGCTGATGCGGATCGGCTCGATCTTCCCACTGCGGGCCCGAGGACCCCACGTGACACCCCGGTCTTCCGATCGGAGCAGGGCCGCGGTGAAGAACTCGCCGGTGCGGATCGCCCCCCTGGTGAACTTGATGAGCGTAAACAGGTTCACGAGGTCACCGTCCGGAAGAACCGCGATCTGATTGCCGATCGTTTGGCTGTTCTGCCCCGGGTCATAGATCAGGCGCGCCGGCTCCCACGTGTCCCCGCCGTCGGTGGTCCGAGCGAACCATGCCGGGCCGCGGAACGCCGCAGTGCGGAAGCCGGCGATGATGCTGGCGCGCTCGCTCGGCGGGAAGATGAGCCGGTCCCACACGCCGTACACGAAGTTCGAGTCGTGCGGGTCGGCCGTGATCGTTTGTTTGTCGTTGAACACGTTGGCGTCCAGGTCCCGGATGACCTCGACCGGCGAGGACCACGTGAGGCCACCGTCGGTCGATTTGCTGGCAAGGAGCGCGTGGTCGAAGTCACCTCCGGGGCCCTCCTCGAAGGGTGGGGCAACGTCGTTGAAGGAGAGGGCGAGCTGGTGAAGTGTCCCGTCGGGGCTGAACGACACCCATGGGTCGGTCGCGCGATCGTAGATCCCACCGGAGCAGTCCGAGATCCCCGGGATCACCACCTCTTGCCAGCTTGTGCCGCCGTTGAAGCTGACTCCGGCCACAAGCCCCCTGGCCCCACCGTTGGACCAGCGGTCCTGTTGCCAGATACCCACGATGTTGTCGTTATCGACTGGGTTCACGTCGATCCAGGGCTCGACCTCGCTGTGGAGGAAGTTCGTCCCCGTCTGGCCGTCAACGTCGTCCGCCGTGCACCCGACGAACGCGCTTGTATCGGAAACCTGCGTCACCGTTGTTGTGAACATCGGGCCCGCGCCGGCCGGCGCGAGTAAGAACGTCAGCAATATCAAGAGCGTCGGAAAAATCAGGGCTTTCCGCATGGACCCTCCCCTTCCCCCGATGTCCGAGTGACATCTCCGCGGGGGCTGTTCAAGCAATTTCATGCTGCTCCCATGCGACTGTTCCTGTCAATGGTTGGTATGCGGGCCGAGGTCCGGTATGCGGTTTTTCGCCCGGCATGAGAATCTCCATTCACCGCGATCGCGTGTAAAGGAACTGCTTGGTCGGTTGAGACAATCGCTGCCGCGATGCGTGGGGAGACGAAATCGATCCTCGGATGGTTGGTCGGCCACGCGAGGGGAGATCGCGCTCTTCCCCGATCGCCCCCAGAGATATTCTCCTCCCGGTCGCCCGGGGGACCGCCCCACGTTCGCGTGCGACCCCGAACATTTGACGCGCCTAGATCTAGAAGGCGTCGACGTTGACGAGTGTCTCTTTGGTTGGGTCGGGATCGTCGACGTCGTTCCAGTTCGTGTTCCCAGCGTTCTGGAGCGCCGTTTTGACCTGTGCCGGGGACGCACCGGGGTTGTTCGCCTTGTACAGGGCCGCCGCACCGGCAACATGAGGAGACGCCATTGACGTTCCGCTGAGCGTGGCGTACCCGCCTCGCTTATAGGTGGAAAGGATGCACACACCGGGTGCGATCAGATCGATGTCCGCGCCGAAGTTGGAGAAGTCGGCAAACGTATCGTCGACGTCGCTGCGGCATGTCGGCGCGCCCAGGCCTCCCGGCTGGCCGTCAAAGTCGGCCAGAGCAGAAACTGTGATCACCTCGTCGTAAGCAGCCGGGACGTGGTTGCGCGCGTCGTCGGACTCGTTCCCCGCGGCCACGGCGTACGTGACTCCTGCGCCCACCGAGTTGCAGATAGCGTCGTGTAACGCATCTCCGGTGTTGCATCCGGTGCCGCTCGGCTCCGAGCCCGTCCCCCCAAGACTCATGTTGGCGACCTCGATCGTCGACGCGTTCGCCGTCACCCAGTCAACCCCGCAGATCACCGACGAGAACGAGCCGCTGCCGGCGTTGTTGAGCACCCGGACCGCATAGAGGCGCGCCCCGGGAGCGACGCCGACGACGCCCTGAGTGTCGTCCTTCGCCGCGATGGTTCCTGCAACGTGCGACCCGTGGCCGTTGCCGTCGTTGAACGACCTGCCGGTTGAGCAGTTCCTGCCACCGACGACGTTGAGGTCGGGATGATCGAGATCAATCCCGGTGTCGATTACGGCGACGTCGACGCTCACCGACCCCGAGCCGTTGCCGGAGACGGTGCTGCTGAGCTCGCCGTCGATCCGGTTGATCCCGGTCGGCAGCGTCTGCGCGGCGATGGTCACGTCGCGGTCGGCCGAGACGTAGTCGACGCGCGCATCGCGGCGCACATCGTCAATACGCGCGTCAGGGATCGTTGCCGCGTACCCCTTCAGTGCCGATCGGTAGACATGGCTGACGTCGGCTCCGTAGGAGCGACCATGGTCCCGTGCCGTAGCATCCGGATCGGCCGAGTCCTTCAGGACGACAATGTAGCGGGCCGAGCCGCCCGCACCTGCGACCGACGATACGGGCAACGACAGCACCGCCGCGAAGGTCGTCATCAGCGCCAATAGACATATCAGACGTCTCACGAGCTCCCCCTTGTCTCCGGCCTCTTCGGTGAGGCCGCCCGGTGGAATGTAACCGAACCAGGCGAAAATCGGCAAGACGGAAGAGAGTGGATGAGATGGCTAGATCGGGCGGGACGAGCGCCCCAATGAGGCATCCATAGCGGCAAACCGGAATCGCTCTCTGGGGAGATCGACACAGCCATTGCTCCA
>WHSP01000218.1 GCA_009380025.1 Gemmatimonas sp.
AACTTCCAGGCGGCACGCGTCTGGGGATTGGCTTCGTCGATTCCGATATGGCAGCGCCAGAGGCAGTGCAGCTTTTTCTCCTTGCAAAGGAGTGACGCCAATGGCATCGGTTGCGGATCGTGGACGGCGAGGATGTCGCCGGGATCCATCCAGCCATTAATCGCCCGTGCATTCTCCTCGTTGACGGCCTCGAATACCTCCCGACAGGCAGGGACGAGATCCGGATCGCCCATCCCGTGGATCAGGTTGTGGAGCCTCTTGGTTAGGGCAAAGAACTCCGCTTCGTCGCTCTCGATCACCACCCACTCAGTGGAGACGCCGAGGTCACGAAGCAGCGCGACCATTGTGGGGAGCATCTCCGCGACTCCCCCACCCTGCACCGTCGAGTTGACCATCCATACCGTTCGACCTTCGAGCAGGGGTGCGATCTGCCGGGCCTCGGCGCGGAGTTGATGCACGGCCGGCGCGAGCGTCGCGTGCTGCTCGTAGTCGTCGAGCGTGACGTCCGGAATCTCGACACGCTGGGCCATCTGGGCTCCGACTGTGATGGAGGGGTTGGAAGACGCCTTGCTCGACGGCAGGTCACGTGCCGATTCGACAAATCGTCGGCGTCCGAGATGACTCGACGACCGGTTGCCAGTACCGGATCGCGAGGGGGTAGGGGCGCGATCTATGCCTCTTCCATTGCGGTGCCGGCCACGCCACCGCCATTTTGGATGGGCAGGAGTTGTTTCCCGCGGCGTCGAGCCGGTAGACCACCGGTTTCGGCGCCGGTTTTCGTGCCCGGACTATTTCGTTCCGAGGTCTTGCAACACCACGGCTTCGACCATCCGGCACGGCCGGCGGAGGTCGAAGCTGCGCATTTCTGGAGGGCGATCGTCGAATATGGGAAAGCCGACCGGATTCATGGAGTACCCGCGGGTCGTTCCGATCAGCCGAGATCCGCGCGAGCGTGTGAAGGATTGGAAGGGACTGCACGAGCATCTACCCGAGGCCACCCTGCGCGAACAGGGTGGCCGGTGCATGGATTGTGGCGTTCCCTTCTGTCACTCGGGACAGCTCATCGAAGGAGCGACGTCCGGGTGTCCGCTCTACAACCTGATACCGGAATGGAACGAGCTCGTCTACCTCGGCCGTTGGCGCGAGGCGCTCGACTTCCTTCACAAGACGAACAACTTCCCCGAGTTCACGGGCCGGGTATGCCCGGCGCCCTGCGAGGGATCGTGCGTGCTCGGGATCAACGAGCCGCCCGTCACGATCAAGAATATCGAAGTCGCCATTGCGGACCGTGGTTTCGAGGAAGGCTGGATCGTGCCCCAGCCGCCGACGCAGCGCACGGGAAAGAAGGTTGCCGTAGTCGGGTCGGGACCGGCGGGGCTGGCGGCGGCTGCCGAGTTGAATAAGGTCGGCCATAGCGTAACGGTGTTCGAGCGGGCCGACAGGATCGGAGGGCTGCTCACCTACGGGATCCCCGAGATGAAGCTCGAACAGGCCGTCGTGGACCGGCGAGTCGACATCCTAGCCGAAGAGGGTGTGCGGTTTGAGCCGAACACCGAGGTAGGCAAGGATTATCCGACGGCGAAGCTGAGGAACGAGTTCGAGGCAATCGTCCTTTGCGGTGGCGCAACCTTGCCCCGAGATCTGCCTACTGACGGGCGTACCCTGGACGGCATTCACTTCGCAATGGACTTCCTCACCGTGTCGACCCGGAGCTTCCTCGACAGCGAATTCGAGGACGGAGCGTTCATCTCGGCGGAGGACAAGCGTGTCGTGGTGATCGGTGGGGGCGATACGGGCACGGACTGCGTCGCGACTTCCCTTCGCCACGGATGCAAGAGCCTGGTACAGCTCGAGATCATGGCCCGTGAGCCGGATGCCCGCTCGCCGGACAACCCTTGGCCGCAGTGGCCCAAGGTCCACAAGATAGACTACGGACAGGAAGAGGCGGCAGCACTCTTCGGCGCTGATCCGCGTGAGTACGCAGTCTCCACGAAGGGGTTCGTGGCGAACGGGGACGGCCGGGTTGGCGCGGTCCGCGTCGTGGACGTGCTGCGCACCAACGGCAAATTCGAAGAGGTAGCCGGCTCCGAACGGGAGCTGCCAGCGGACCTCGTGCTCCTGGCTATGGGCTTCCTCGGACCGGAGAAGGCGGGATTGCTGACCGAACTCGGCGTCGAGCTGAACGACAGGGGAAACGTCGCGGTCGACGAGGAAAAGATGACGAGTGAGGCAGGGATCTTCGCCGCCGGGGACATGTCGCGCGGTCAGTCGCTGATCGTCTGGGCGATCGCCGAAGGCCGGGACGCGGCACGCGGGGTGGACAAGTACCTGATGGGTCGGACCGCCTTGTAGGTATCGGAACAACAGGGTGACCGCAGGGCTGCGGAGGGTACAATGTGGGTAGCGCTCTGCGTGCTCGGCGCCTCGGCGGTATCCCTCACCCGCTGATGGTGATTCCTGTGAGGCTGCCGAGGTCGGTGCCGATCTTCAGACGATCCGAGCCGTCCAGGCCGACGGAGTAGAGGTTGCCGCGCAGGTCGGTCACGAACAGACGGTCCCGGTCGAGGTCGACGACGGACGACGTCGCGGCGGGTCAGACGGCCTGGTCGCTCCAACCGACTTCACTACCACCTTCGCGAGCCTTGATGAAGACCATCGTATCCGCCGAGCCGACGAGCGGCGAAGACGGCGGCAAATTCGATCCTGAGCTGTTCGACTTCCTGCGGGAGCTGCGGCAAAACAACAACCGCGAATGGTTCACCGCCAACAAGGAGAGATACGAGACGTTCGTACTTCAACCGTTGCTCCGGTTCGTCGAGGCGTTCGGCAGTCGACTCGGTGAGATCAGTCCTCATTTCATGGCGGATGCACGGCGGATGGGGGGATCCATCTTCCGAATCTATCGGGATACCCGCTTTTCGAGCGACAAGTCGCCGTACAAGACAAATGCGGCGGCTCACTTCAGGCACAGTAGCGCGGCGAAGGACGTTCACGCCCCGGGCTTCTACCTCCACCTCGAACAAGGCAGGTGCCTCGGAGGAGGGGGCAGTTGGCATCCTGACCGCGAGTCACTCGGAAAGATTCGTGACCGAATCGTCGCCGCGCCGGCCGAGTGGGAGTCGGTCCGAGCCAGTGGTATCGCACTCGACGGCGATTCGCTGAAGCGGCCGCCCACCGGATACCCTGCCGATCATCACTATGTCCAGGACCTGAAGCGGAAGGACTTCTTCGTCATGACTTCATTCTCCGACGCGGAGGTCTGCTCGTCCGATTTCGTCGATCGGTACCTCGCAGCCTGCAAGGACGCGGCGCCCCTAGTCCGATTTCTTACGACTGCGCTCGATTTGCCGTTCTGAGGAGCCTATGGCCGGTTACGGGTTGCCGGTTGCCGAGCGGGTAACCCGTCGCTGGAAACCCGGTACCGGGTAGCGTCGCCACCGCAACAGTTCCGATCGGGCCTGCACACGACACTCTTGGCCCCGGGCCATCCGACCACCAACTTGATTCTCTCCTGAATGGTACTCTGTTGACCGGAGACACGTCGGTACTATGGTCCCTGGCTCACCCGTGATCCTGCTGCGCGCGGGACCCTCACCGCTCGGCCAGGCCGACAATTCCAACCAACAAGGGGAGACGATGCTTTCTCGACGTGAATGGCTACGAATCGCTGCCGGAGCCAGTGCCTCGATCGTGATCAAAGGGTGCGCACCTGCCGAGAGCGACGCCTCGGCCAGCACCGTGGCGAACGGGAGCGCCTCCACGGCCATGGACGCAGGAGCGGTGGCCCAGACGGGCGAGCTCATCACCCGCGCGGTGCCATCGAGTGGCGAGCAGCTCCCGGTGGTCGGCCTGGGTGGTGCGAACACCTACTCGGAAGCAGCGGGAGAAGAGGATTTCGAGACGATCGGCGAGGTGCTGAGCTCACTGGTCGAGGGCGGCGGGACGGTATTCGATACCGCGGCCGGGTATGGGGCGTCGGAGGAAGTGTCCGGGCGTCTCGCGCAGGAGTTGGGAATCGCCGACCAGATGTTCTGGGCAACGAAGGTGAACGTGGCGGGTCGGGGCGGTGAGTCGGCGGATCCCGGGGCGGCCCGCGAGCAGATCGAGCGCTCCTTCGAGCGGCTTCGCATTCCCGTGATCGACCTGATCCAGGTCCACAACATGGGCGACCCGCCGACGCAGCTGGGCGTTCTCCAGGAGTTGAAGGAGGCCGAACGCATACGGTACATGGGCATCACCACGACCAACGAGGGACAGTACGAGGCCCTGGCGGAGGTCATGCGCAACTTCCCGATCGACTTCATCGGGATCGACTACGCCGTCGACAACCGGATCGCGGAGGAGACCATCCTGCCGTTGGCCCAGGATGAAGGAATCGGCGTCGTCGTCTATCTGCCCTTCGGCCGAAGCCGGATGTGGCAGCGCATCGGCGATCGGCCGGTGCCGGAGTGGGCAGCAGAGTTCGATGCGAGCAGCTGGGCGCAGCTCATGCTCAAGTTCGTCATCGCACATCCGGCGGTGACGGTCGCGACTCCCGGCACGAGCGATCCGGAGCATATGATCGACAATCTCGCGGGCGGGATGGGTAGCTTGCCGACCGAAGAGCATCTTCGAAGGATGGTGGAGCTTGTCGAAAGCTTGCCAGTGGCATAGAAGGCCGTTGATAAATCGCGCATCTCTACGTTCCGCTTCCTCGCCGCTCCCTGCGGCGTACAAACGTACGCCTCACTCGCGGCTCGTCGCGCGCCTTGACCTGCACCATTTCTCTTCGGCCTTCCCACCGCCGGTTTATCAGAGGCCTTATCGGGAGCTATCGGCTATCGGCTGGGAGGTCTTTCGAGCGCGGCCGGCGTCTTCGTCTGTCCCCGTCGGCAGTGATTCCAGTGGCAGGGTTGCTGCAAGTTGAGCGCGGCGTTCAAATGCCCTACCCGGAGAACGGCGGAGGTTGGATCGTGACGCAGGATGAGATAAATCAGGCGGAGTGGGAGAATCCCGCAAACTGGTCGGACCCGATCGTAGGCGTCTACTTCAGCAAACGCGACAGCCGCGTTTGGGTCCCCAAGCGGGTCCCGAGTTGGGGCCGGACGCTGAACCTCGGCCACCCAGCAGGAGCCTGGTGGCTCGTGGGGCTACTCGCGATTCCTCCGATTGCGGCCGCTTGGCTCGGCCGTCGAAAGAGCTGAACACATCACCCGATGAAATACCTTTGCTTCGCGTACGACGACGAGCAGGCGTTCAACGACATGCCCCTGGACGACTGGCAGGCGCTCCGACAAGAAGTTATGGACTACGCCGAGCAGTTGAAAAACGAGAGGATCCTCATCGCGACCCATGCGCTTCAGGGCATCGCGACCGCGGCGACGGTACGCGTTCGCAATGACGAAGTCTCGGTCGTCGACGGCCCTTTCGCCGAGTCCAAGGAGCACATCGGGGGCTACTTCCTCATCGAGGCAGGCAGCTTCGAGGAGGCCGTGCAGATCGCGTCGAAGTGGCCCTCGGCCCGCATCGGAACGATCGAAGTTCGACCTGTGGAGGAACAGCTCGCGATGGACAGCCGATACGGGTAGCGAGGCAGGATAGCGTCGTCCGAGGTCCGCCGACGCATTCCACGTCCGCAGGATACGCGGCATAGTCCGGCTGACGTCCGCGGGGGCTCTGGTCTGCGCGGGACTGCAGCGCTACCCTTGAACGGCACTCGTTCCCGCGCCCGATCGGCCAAGCGACACCCGCGCGGCCAGAGTTTGCGCCGCTGGAAGGCGTTGGACCGAGCCTGCGACGGGAGTTGGTTTGCCCGACACACTGCCTCCTCGCCCACTCATCGAGCCGCCCATGCCGACGCTGCCTCTCCGATTCGCGGTGACGTTGGACAAGCAACGTGCCATGCCGCTCCTGGCGTTACTGCTTGCCGTTTCGTCCCCTCCTCTGGTATCGCAGGAAGTACCTGCCGGCCCAGTCGGGCCGAGTCCATACGACATCCTCA
>WHSP01000219.1 GCA_009380025.1 Gemmatimonas sp.
GTGCGGAACCCGGAAACGGCCGAGGGAGAACGGCCGTCTGCCGGGAGCGGTTGTGCGAGTGGATCTCGCCAGTAACGACGGGCCGATCTCCCTTCGCTCACTGATCCTGATCCTCGAGCCAGGCGATGAAGTCATGCGTTTCTTGGACGACCTCTTCCGTGATGCTCATGTGCCCGCGGTCCTGCCAGTGTACGAACTGGTGTGGCACCCCGGCTGCTTGCAGCACGCCGACCATGTCCACCGCCTGCTGAACGGGGACCGAGCCATCGTCGTCGGAATGGATCACGAGGATCGGCTTCGTATCCGCGTCGACCGCACGAATCGGCGACGCGACCCGGCGCGCCTCCTGGACATCTCCGGAAACGGGTGTCCACAGATCACCCCACGAGAGGGTGTTGAGGTCGTATGTGCCCGCGACGCTGATGGCGGCGCGGACATCCATGCTGGCGTCCGGCCAGCTCCCCGTGATGGGATAGGAGCCTGGGCCCAGCGTTGCGACCAGCGCAACCAGATGCCCGCCTGACGAGTTGCCGATGAGGTAGATCCGGTTCGTATCGATGCCGTACTGGTCGGCGTGCGCGTGGACGTAGCGGATCGCCGAGAGCACGTCTTGATAGGGCGCGGGTGCGGGCGAGCCTCCGACCAACCGGTAATCGATCGTCATCGCGAAGTAACCCGAGGCAGCCCAGTCGGCCACATCGAGAGCGTTCTCGTTATCCCGCGTTCCGCCCCGCCACCGCCCGCCGTGGACGTAGATGATCGCCGGCAGCCCGCTCTCGCCCTCCGGGTAGGCGAGGTCGGCAAGAAGCGCCGAGCCCTCGTCGAGCGAGTAGACGGCATCCGTCTCCACCACCACCTCCGCGCGATCTTGAGCGAGCGCGTCGCTGAACGTCAAGCCGCCAAGTATCACTATGAGCGTTGGAATCACGGCTCGCATGTGACTTTCCTCGAGGTTGGAGTTTGTCCGGACTTGACGACCTCCGGCGCAATTGCGGGGGGGACCACTCGAATACGTCATCGCAGTTCGGGCACGAAGTACTAAAGAATACGATCGCAGCGTCCTTTACGGCGCTCATCGATACGGTGCGTTTTGGGGCCAGGCCCCCGATCTATACGGGCGCTGCGACCGCCGGAGCCGCGCGCTCGGCCGGTTTCGCGGTTCTTGCCGGCAGGAACGCGGACACGAGCGCTAGCACAGCGATCAGGTAGAAGGGCATCGTGAATCCTCCCGTGAGGTCCGCGAGGGCCGCGATCCCCAGCGGGCCCACGACGCCGCCGACGCTCCAGCCAACGATCATCGCTCCGTAAATAGCGCCCGCGTTGGCAGGGCCGAAAAAGTCCGCCGCCGTGGCCGGCATGGCGCCAAAGCCGCCCCCATAGCAGAGGTACACGAGGGAGGCAAGGACGAGGAAGAGGGCAACGGGAGAGGAACTCGGCAGCAGCGTGAAACACGCCACCTGAATGGCGAAGATCGCCAGGAACACACGCATCCGGCCGATCACGTCGCTGGTCCAACCCCAGAATACGCGACCCGCCCCGTTGAAGACCGCGAGGAGGCCCACCAGGTTCGCGGCGGCCGCCGCGCCGATGCCGGTGATCTCGACGGCGGCCGGCGCCGCCTGAGAGATCAGCGCGATACCAGCCGTAACGTTGAGAGTCAGGATCGCGGTCAGGCGGTACCATTCCGCGGTGCGAAGCGCTTCGCCCAGGGTATAGGATTCGGCCGCACTCACAGCCCGCGTGCGTCCTGCATCAAACCCCGGAACCGCGTAATCCGCCGGCGGGTTGCGGAAGAAGGACCCGCCGATCAGCGTCGCGACCAGGTATGCGAGCCCGAGGGGGAGGAAGACCTGTGAGACGTCGGCCGGATCGATGAGACGATTGGCGACCGGCGCGGTGATCAATGCCCCCGCTCCGAACCCACCGACGGCGATTCCGGTGATCAGGCCCCGCCGGTCTGGAAACCATTTGACCAGCATGGCGATGGGGACGATATAGCCCGCCCCGAGGCCAATTCCCGCGATTACGCCGTAGGTAAGCACGAGCAGCCAGAGCTCGTTGGGCGAGTCGACGAGCGATGCGAGGAGAAGGCCGATGCTGTAGATGATGCCGCCGGCCAGCACAACCGGACGAGGCCCGATTCGGTCCTGAATGCGCCCCCCGACGAAGGTTCCAATGAACAACACCCCGATCGTCACGATGAACGGGAGTGCGGTCTGGGTGCGCGACCACCCCATCTGCTCCATGTACGGGTTGACAAAGACGCTCCACGCGTAGACCGCTCCCAGCGCGAGCTGAACGAGCACGGCCGCGCCGGCCAGGAGCCAGCGGCCTTGGGTCGGGTCCTCGTGCGCATTGGCCACGTGTGATTCTTCTGCGTTGGAGGTGGTCCCGACGGTTATGGGTGGTGTCCTGATGGGAGGGAGGCGCGGACGAGATCAGGTGTCCGAATCCGTTCCTCGCCCGAGTAGATGTTGAAGCGCCCCGCCCGCAGGAACCCGACGAGCGTCATCCCGAACTGGCGGCCTACGTCCACGGCCAGGCTGGACGGTGCGGAAACGGCGCAAACCATCGGCACCCCGGCAACGAGGGCCTTCTGCATGATCTCGAAGCTGGATCGTCCGCTGACGACGACGATCTGGCCTGTGAGCGGCAATCGTCCCTCCAGCAGAGCCCAGCCGACGAGTTTGTCGAGCGCATTGTGTCGTCCGACGTCCTCGCGGAGGGAGATCAGCTCGCCAGTGGCGGTGAACAGCGCGGCCGCATGGAGTCCTCCGGTCGAGTCGAAGAGGCGCTGCGCGTCTCGGAGCCGTTGCGGCAGCTCGTACACGATCTCCGCATCCACCACGGGACCGGCGGGCAACGCGTGGCAGCCACGCAGCTCGAGCGCATCCAGGTTCGCCTTGCCGCACACGCCGCACGCACTCGTCGTATAGAAGTGACGCTCGAGGCCTCGGAGATCCGGCAGCGCCGGCTCAGCCAGCTCGACATTGACGATGTTGTAGAGCTGTGCGTCGTCGATTTCGCGCCCGGTACAATAAGAGATTCGCCGGATCTGCTCGGCCGTGCGAACGATCCCCTCACCGTATAGAAAACCCGCGGCCAACTCGAAGTCCGCCCCCGGCGTGCGCATCGTCACCGCAAGGGTGCGCCGGTCACCTCCCGCGAGGAGCCGAATCTCGAGGGGTTCCTCGGTGGCCACATAATCGACTCGCCCGCGGCGCACCTCTTCGCGGTGGACTACGCGTACGCGCGTCCGGGTCCGGCTTCCCCGCCGGTGCGCCATCTCAGCCCGTCACGCCCGAGGCGAGTTCACTCTCCTCACCTGCGGCCACAGAGGTCCCCTCCTTCTCCAACGTGACGATCGCATTGTAGTCGGGGATGCCGCCCTGTGCGGATCGGACCCTGCGATCGATCAGCACGAGGCCCTCCGGCCAATGCACTTGCAAGCTCCCGGGGGTCACCGGAGCGAGGGTCGCGCGGCCACGAAATTCCCCGATCTCGTTGCGGAGCACGACGGACGTCCCGTTCCCGATCCCGAGTCGGGCCGCGTCCGGGCGGCTGATGAGCACGGCCTCACGCGCGGCACCCGTCAAGGCATCTCGCCGTTCGTGGACCATGCTGTTGAACTGCTTGCCCCGTCGAGTTGCAACGATGAAGTGCTCGTTCGGTACCTCGATCCGAGGCAGCTCGACGGCCGAGAAACGCGCCTTCCCGTCGGGCGTCGGGAACTTCCAATCCAGGCAGAGGTGAGACCCACCGTACTGGAACTGGTCACCGAATTCGCTAAGATGCTGGATACCCTCGTAGAACGGGATCGCCTCGGCGATGGCTACTCGAATCGCCGCTGTATTTTCGAACTGGAGTTTGTCCGCCCGTTCGGGAACGACCCGCCGTGCAAGATCGAGAAACACCTCCCACTCTGGGCGTGCCTCGCCGATTCTGGGGCCCGGTATCTCGGGGCTGAAGACCACGCGTCGCTCGGTCGTCGTTTCGGTCACGCCGCCTGGCATCTCGTATCGAGTGCACGCGGGTAATAGCACCACCGTCTCCGCCGGCTCCACTAACATCTGACTCGACATGACGATGTCGAGGTGGACCCGGAGGGGAATGCGAGCCAATGCCTCTTCGCAGTAGCGGGGCTCCGGAAGCACCTCGAGGAAGTTGCCGCCCGAGCTCAGGAGCACATCGAGCTCGCCATCGTGCCCGGCATCGATCATCTCCGGCGCAGTCATTCCTCGCGTGGAGCGGACAGGGAACCCCCAGAGCTCCGAGAAATGGCCGGCACTCTCCTCGTTCAGGGGCAGTCCTCCCGGCAAGACGGTGGCATAGGCGCCCATTTCTGCCCCGCCCTGCACACCGGAATGCCCGCGGATCGGCATGACGCCGCATTTGTCGCGACCGACAAAACCCTTGGTCAGAGCCAGGTTAACGATGGCGCGAACGTTATCTTCCCCGAACTCGTGCTGGGTGATCCCCATGCTCCAGACGAACACCGCGGTGTTCGCCCGAGCGAGCATTTGGGCGAACTCCTCCATTTCGCTTCGCGAGACTCCCGCAAGGGCTTCGAGCTCGGCCCACGATTGGCCCTCCAGAAGCGACGAGACCTCCTCGAACCCGTTGACATGCCGATCGATGAAGTCGCGGTCCATCCAACCTCGCTCGATCATGTGCTTCAGAGTTCCGTTCAGAAACCCAATGTCGCCCCCGACATTGATCAAGAAGAACCGGTCTGCGATCCGGGTCCCAAACACCGCGCTCTCCAGATTGGACGGGACCCAATAGCGCTCCATCCCCGGTTCGCGGTAGCTGTTGATCACTACCACTTTCGTCCCCGCCTTCTTGGCCTTGTACAGATACTTCATCGCCACGGGCTGGTTGTTGGCGACGTTCGAGCCGATGAAGACTACGAGATCGCTGCCGATCCAGTCCGTATAGGAACAGGTCGTGGCGGCCACACCGAGCGAGCCCTTCAGACCGAACGTGCTCGGGGAGTGACACACCCGCGCCGCATTGTCGATCGAGTTGGTTCCCATCGCACGGACCGCCTTCTGGGCAACGAAATAGTTCTCGTTCGGTTGCCCGCGGCTGGTCATGTAGAAGCCCAGGCGGGCGGGTGCGGTCAGTCGGATGCGGTCCGCGATCTCGTCGAGCGCTTCATCCCAGCCTACACGAGAGAAGCCGCGGTCGCCGCGCCGGCGGATCATCGGGTACGGCAGCCGTCCAAGCTCGCGTAGCTCCCCCCCGCTCTTCTCTCGCAGGGCCGCGGTATCCGACAGGACATCGGGATCCAGCGCCGGCATCGTGTTGAGGCGGAGCAGCCGAAGGCGGATGTTGCAGAGGTGAACCTCGTCGGTGGTCCAGTCGCGCATCCCCATCGTCCCCAACGAACAGCCGTCGCACGTACCCTGCGTCAGGATCCGCCATGAGTACCCGAGCTGATCCCGGTTCTCGGAGATCGCGCGAATGATCTCCAGGTAGTTGTTCGGGCGCTGCTCGCCGATCCCGAATGGCTTCAGGCTTGCCCAGTTCGCCGGATCGATCCTCCTACCCTCTCGTGGCTTGGTCATCATGGCTCCGCACGCGGATGGGTGAGCCAGCTCCGATCATCTAGGATGCAGTATACAATTCGCTCGCGCAAGCAAACAATGAAACCGGAACATCATTCATCTGGCCTTCCAAACCGGATCCTCTCCCGTGTCGCAACGGAGGAACTCATCTGGAGAGATTTGGACGGGCACCGTTGGAGGAGTGTCGGCACGCGTTCGCCTCAACACACCGACATGCTTCGGCGCCTTCGCGACCAGTCGGGTCACGAAGGAATGCCTAACCATGACGGTTGGACCATCTGCTACCCACAAGTCTAGAAAGGCTGTTGAACAACAGGCTGCGCGAAGGTCGAAGAGAAATCGTGCAGGTCAAGGCGCGCGACGAGCCGCGAGTGAGGC
>WHSP01000021.1 GCA_009380025.1 Gemmatimonas sp.
GCTTCCTGGCAGCACTGCTGGTGGGCGAGGTGCGACAGGGCGCGCTCGAGGGCGTGGTGCTCGAGGCGGTCGCGCGGGCGGCCGGCGTTCCGGCGGACCGAGTGCGCCGGGCGGTGATGCTGGCCGGTGACCTTGGCACCGTAACGGCCGCGGTTCTCGGTGACGACCCCGATCGGGCTCTTCAGCGCTTCCAGCTGCAGCTGTTCCGACCGATCCAGCCGATGCTCGCGGACTCCGCGCCAACCGTCGCGGATGCGTTGAGCGGCGGAGTGCCGGCGGCTGTGGAATGGAAGGTCGACGGTGCGCGCATCCAGGTGCACCGTCACGACGACCGGGTGGCCGTGTACACCCGAAACCTGAACGATGTGACCGCCGTGGTACCGGAAGTCGTCGAGGTGGTGCGGGCGCTGCCGGCTCGGGAGATGATCCTGGATGGCGAGGTCATCGCTCTCGGTCCCGGCGGGCGACCGCACTCCTTTCAGATCACCATGCGCCGCTTCGGTCGGCGGCTCGATGTCGATCGGCTACGCGCCGAGCTTCCCGCTCACCCCGTTCTTCTTCGATCTCCTTCTTCACGACGACGAGATCCTCCTGGACGAGCCGCTCGAGACGCGGTCGGCGCGACTCGCCCGGCTCGTCCCGCAAGAGTGGCGGGTGCCACGGATCGCTGCTGCCGGGGTCGACGAGGCATCCCGATTCGAGGCGGATGCCCTCGCCCGTGGCCACGAGGGCGTGATGGTGAAGTCGCTCTCGGCGCCGTACGTCGCCGGCCGCAGGGGCGCGGCATGGCTCAAAGTGAAAGTGGCACGTACGCTGGATCTCGTGGTGCTGGCGGCGGAGTGGGGGTCGGGGCGGCGCCGCGGGTGGCTCAGCAACCTGCACCTCGCTGCGCGCGATCCTGACACCGACGGGTTCGTCATGCTCGGGAAGACCTTCAAGGGGATGACGGACGAGATGCTGGCGTGGCAGACGAAGGAACTGCTGGCGCGTGAGGTCGGCCGCGAGGGTCAAACTGTGTTCGTGCGTCCCGAGCTCGTCGTCGAGGTTGCGTTCAACCAGGTCCAGCGAAGCACGAACTACCTCGGCGGAGTGGCCCTGAGGTTCGCCCGGGTGAAGGGATACCGGCCGGACAGGGAGGCCGCGACGGCGGACACGATCGACGCCGTTCGCGCCCTCGTGACCTGACGGGCTCCCATACCCGTCCAGCCAGTAGCGTCCTGGCTGGATCGGTCGTGTGAGCTGTTGCAATGCGAGGAGGTCCCGCCACGGGAGCCGCCGGCCGTACACCCAGACTGGGCATCGCGCCCGTTGGAGAGAACGGAGCGTCAACCCCGGGCCGAAATGTTGCTCCGAACCCGATTGCTGAAAGTACTAAATAAGGACTATATTCAGTCTCCCCTCTACATCGGTTCGGTGCCAACATGCGTCTCTCGAAGCAAGTCAAGCCGATCAGTTACCTGAAGAGCCACGCAGCCGAAGTGTTGCGTACGCTCAGAGAGCGCCGGGAGCCGCTGGTGATCACCCAGAACGGCGAGGCGAAAGCGGTTATCCAGGATCTGGAGTCTTATGAGGAAACGCAGGAGACGCTCGCGCTCCTGAAGATACTTGCGATGGGCAATCGCGACATCGAAGAAGGAAGGACCTCACCAGTGGAGGATGCGGTCGCCCGGCTCCGGACGAGCCGAAGCTCGGAGGCGTGAAGCGACTTCCCGTCCGGCTGACGGCGGGGGCGGAGCGGGACCTCGCGGCGATATACGGGTACATCGAGGACTCTGATGGCGAGGCTGCGGCAGATCGCGTCCTGCAGCGGCTGCTGGAGACGGGCTGAGCGTCTCTCCCGAATGCCGGAACGCGGATCGTTTCCGCGTGAGCTGGTGAAGATTGGTGTGCGGGAGTACCGGCAAGTGCTCCTCAAGCCGTATCGGGTGATCTACCGCATTCTGGACGACACCGTTTACATCGTCTTGATCGCGGATGCACGGCGCGACATGCAGACGCTTCTGACGGAGCGACTCCTCAGAGGATCTTGACACGATCCCCGACCTGGCGCGAACGATAGGAGTCACGGCGATGCCCGCACCCCGGAGACCCGCCACGCGGCAGCCCACCGCCAGTATGACAGAGCTTCACCGTCGCAAGGCGCACCTGGCGAAGATCTGCGAAGCCTATCCGGAAACGGTCGCCCACAGCCCCTGGGAAAACGAGCACCTCTCGCTCGAGGTCGCCCGGAAGCGCTTCGGCTACTACCTCTATCAGCACTTCGGTGACGATGGCCGTAGCGGCGCCGTGCTGAAGGCCGTGCCCCTGATGCAGGAGATGCTGGTGGAAACTGACCCGGACCGCTTCTGGGTGCCCGCCTTTGTCGGCCGCCACGGCTGGATCGGCATCCGGTTCGATCTCGAAGAGCCCAACTGGGACGAGATTGCCGACTTCGTCCGCGACGCCTGGATCCTGACCGCGCCAAAGAAGCTACGTCGCGCCCTCGAGTCCGGCGGGACGAGGTCCTAGCGGTCGGAAGTTCGCTCCTAGCGATCGGATCGGCGCACCACGGTCCATCGTGAACGAGGCGTGTCCTCGCTACTTCCAGGGGCAGGATCCGCTGGGGCAGCGGCTAATGAGTGGAAGTGATCCGCTCACGGTTGTAGTCGTCGAGGACGGGAAATACATCTCTTTGGGGAAGATCCGCGGCCATTCGTATGGCGCACGGAGCATCAGTGGCAATCGGCATTCCTGACGATCGTCGTACGGGCGCCAATGCTGGCGCTGGCGGTCCGTTCTCCTCTTTGCACACCTGCCTCAGCCATGACAACGCCCTTGACTTTGAGGCACCCACCCGGGAGCTTACCCATCAACACTTGATGGGAAAGGCTGATCATGTCCGGACCCGCAGTGACCCTGTTACAGGGCACTCTCGATGTCCTCGTGCTGAAGGCGCTGCTCTTCGGACCCCAGCACGGCTATGGGATCGCGCGATGGATTCGGGAGACGACCGATGGGGCGCTCGAAATCGAAGAGGGTGCGCTCTACACAGCCCTGCACCGGATGGAGAAGCGGAAGTGGCTGGCGGCCGAATGGGGAGTCTCGGAGAACAACCGAAGGGCTAAGTACTACGCGCTGACGGAGCTCGGACGCAGCCAGCTCGCCGCGGGATCGCGCTCGTGGACGGCATACGCGCACGCCGTGTTCAAGGTGCTGGCTGCGACGGAGGCGAAACGATGAACGGGGATCGGTTCCGCGGGATCCGGCGTGCCTTTCGGCTCGGTGCTTGGCGTACCGAGCTGGACGAGGAGCTGGCCTTCCACTTCGACGAGACAGTCCGGGAGCTGATCGCGGGCGGGATGTCGCGGCCCGACGCAGTCCGAGAGGCGATCCGGCGATTCGGCAACCGTCAGACGTATCGAAGGGAGCTCGAAACGATCGACCGTAGGGCCGAGACCTTCCGCCGTTTCGGCGAGCTTTTGAAGCTCACTGCCGGCAGCGCTCGCTACGCTGCGCGCCGCCTCCGTCGGAGCACTGGCTTCGCAGTCGCGATCATTCTGACGTTCGCTCTTGGGATCGGGGCGAACGCGACGATGTTCATGATCCTGGACCGTCTCCTGTTCAGTCCGCCGGAGCACATCGAGGATCCTGACACGGTCGGACGGTGATGGTCCACGAGTGGAGTCCCCTCGACGGAGATTTCACTACGTTCCCCGCCATTTCGTTCCCGGATTACCTGGACCTGTCGACCGCCCGCGGCTTCTCCTCGACAGCAGTCATCGCGCGAGAGGTGATGGCGGTGGGTCACGGAATGGGGGCGAGCCAACGCCAGGTGGAGATGGTGACCGGAAGCTTCTTCTCACTTCTTGGCGTGAGTCCGATTCTCGGCCGCTTCGTTGGCCCCGATGACGACATCTCAGGTGGGGCGAGGGTCGCGGTGATCAGCCACGGGATGTGGCAGAGTGAGTTTGGCGGAGCCGCTTCGGTCGTCGGCGAGACGCTGGACCTCGGTCATGCCACATACACGATCATTGGCGTGGCTCCCCGCGGCTTCACTGGCGTGGACTTGGGGAGCATCGACCTCTGGCTGCCGTTTCAGGTCGCCGCCCCATACTTCGGTCGGCAAATCGAGAACCGATCACGCTATATCGGGGCAGCGATTGGCCGCCTCCAAACCAACGTAGCCGTGCCTGCCGCCGAAGAAGAGGCCACCGCCCTCCTGAACAATGCCCGGGAAGGGGAGATCGCCCAGGGACGGTCTGATCCCGACGCTCGTGTGGTCCTCGCACCGTTGATCGCAGCTCGCGGACCCACCGCATCGGAAGTCGACGAGGTTGACGTGGCATTGTGGCTGGGCGGGATCTCGCTCCTCGTCCTTCTGATTGCCTGCGCCAATATCGCCAATCTTCTGCTCGCACGGGCGGCGGTGCAACGTCGCGAAGTCGGCGTTCGACTCGCGCTCGGTTGCTCTAGGACACGGATCGTGGGCGAGCTCCTCGTGGAAACGCTCTTGCTCGCGTTCTTCGCCGCCGGGGCGGCAGCGCTCGTGAGTCGGTGGGGAGCGGCAGCGGTCGGGGGTCTGCTGCTTCCTGCGGTCATGTGGGACATCCCCAGCATTCAAGCTCGGGTTGCTCTGGTGGCAGGGGGTCTCGCCCTTCTTGCCGCTTTACTCGCGGGTCTGCTGCCCGCCATCCGCTCAACCCGGCTGGACTCACCCAGATCATGAAGGCTAGCGACCGGGGTTCCGTGTCGTCTTCGCGGATCCGGAGGGGACTCACCGTTTTTCAGACGGCGCTCTCGGTCCTGCTCCTCATCGGGGCCGGGCTTTTCGTTCAGAGTTTGATCCGCGTCAGCTCCCTCGACCTTGGAATCGATCCGGACGGCGTGTTGTTCGTAGAACCGGTCTTCCATCCGGGCGTTTCCGACTTCGATCGGGCGGAGTTCTTCCGGCGCGCGCGGGAACGGTTGGCTGCCCTTCCAATTGTCGAGGGGAGTTCGACCGATTTGTCGATCCCCTATCGGCAGGCGCATGTAACGCTGATTCGGGGCGGCGCCCTGGATGCCATTCAGCCCGCTGAGATGCGCTTCGCGGACATCCCCTTCACCCACCTGGTCAGCCCTGGGTACTTCGATCTCCTCGGCCTTCGGATCGAGCAGGGGAGGGGACTGCTGGCGGAAGATCGCGCCGGCACTGGCCCCGTTGTGGTCATCAACCGGACGCTCGCCCGCAGAGCCTGGGCCGAGCAGGACCCCATCGGACAATGCATGTATATCGGTAATCCGCAGAGCGATCCCAGGTGCCTGACGGTGGTCGGAGTCGTCGAGAATGCACGTCGGTCGAGGCTGAACGAGGATGAAACGATGGAGTACTACCTCGCTGCGGGGCAGTCCGTCATCGACTTACCTCCGAGAGCCCTTCTCCTTCGGGTGGGAGGTGATCCCGACGAGGCGCTCGATCCGATCCGGCGGGAGCTGCTCGCGCTCGAGCCACGTCTTCGTTTTGCTGAGATTCGTGACCTGTCCACCTTGCTCGAGCCGGAAACACGCACCTGGAGTCTCGGCGCGACGATGTTCTCGCTGTTCGGGGCGCTCGCGCTGATCGTCGCCGCTCTGGGCGTCTACAGCTTGCTCGCGTTCAGCGTGGCGCAGCGCACGTTCGAGATTGGAGTCCGGTCGGCGCTCGGCGCTACCCGCGTCAAGATTCTTCGGATGGTCGTGGGTGAGGGGGCGCGCCTCACGATCTTTGGCATAGTGGTGGGAGGCACCGTAGCACTACTCACGGCACCCCTTCTCGAGAGTCTGCTATACGACACCACCGCGCGAGATGCGCTCTCCTTCTCGGCCGCTGCGGCGATCCTGGCCCTTACCGGAATCCTCGCCAGCGTGGGCCCGGCCGTCCGTGCTACGCGGATCGACCCAGCGCGGGCGCTCCGCGACGACTGATTCGGTGGCAATCCGTTCGCCCATCGATTATCTGAGGCGCTCCTCGTCTGTCGATCAGAGCCCGCTCGAGAACCGAGCCTCAGACCTCCCGGGGCCGACAAGATGCTTATGCGCCGGCGCCTGGGAGTCGCGGAGGCTATCATGCCCCGGTTCTATGAAAGAGAAGGACGCGGAGATGGAGAGATGCGCGGATCTCTTCGGCCTTCGCTCAGCGTGTTCTTTCATCAGCATTGTAGACTTCAATCAGCTTCGACGAATATCGAAACGTCTGATCAAACCGTCCACGATCTGGAAAACATGGCTGGCCTTCTCGTCGAACAGCGCGTTCCCGTTCAGATCTCGCGCGGTCAGATGAACCTCGACGGAGGCTGTTCCATCCTCCCCGATTGAAATCTGGGTTGGCTCCGCGCGTGAGTCCATCGTCGCCCATTGTTCGGTCCAGTAATCGCGGACGCCGTTATGTCCGTGGACGTGTCCGCCTTCCAGCCCGTTCGCCCAAATGACGTCCGGGTGCATGGTTGCCAGCGCCGCTTCCACGTCGCGGGCATTGAAGCCGTCGTACAGGCGCGCGAGAAGTTCCGTGCTATTGGGCAAGACGCACTCCTTGGTCTCTCGTCTGGTCAAGGCGAAATTCGGCGATCACGGTCTCGTCGTCCGGATTCAGCACCTCGATCGATTGCGCGGGCCGCTCCTCGTGCATGAGCGGCACATCACCAACATCGCGGGAACGCCGCTGCCTAAGAAACCAACGAATCTCGCCGCGTAGGTCCGCCAACCACTTCGCACCCGTGGGCTCAGAACGGCGAAGGCCGATCCGCTGGAGTCGTTGCGGTTTGATTGATCGCAGGGCTGACTGGGCGCTAGAGGGGTCGGTCTCGTGAAGGGGTTTACTTTGGTTCCCGTCCACGTACCCGACACGGAGGCTGACGGGAAGGCGAGCGGAACGGGGCCCGTCGCCGAGCTCGCCGGGCGGCTCGAGCGCGGACTCGAACAGCATTTCCAGGCCAAGCCTGTGCGGATCATGTGGGCGATGCGCGACCTGGCGTTCACGCCGGCAATACTCGAGGGGGCATGGCTCCGGACCTTCCCGGACGCCGACGTCACACGCCTCGCCGACGCTGGTCACTACCTCCAGGAGGACGCCTACGAACGAATTGTACCTGAGTTCGTGCGCTTCGTTGCGACCCTGCCCGCGCCAACCTGAGGTTTACCTCCTCCTCTGGGATTGGCTATCACGATGGGTCGCGACATCGGGTGACCCGATATTCCAGGCCATACGACCGATGCATTCTGGTCTGCGCGATCGGCGGAGCGGTCGGGTGGCTCTCGCCGCTTGGGACCGGTGAGGGTCGGTCCCTCGCCCGCCTCGGCGAGGAGTCGCATGAACTCATCGTCAGGAAGCTCATCCAGCCGCGTCTCGTCGCGCATCTGTTGTTTCGTCTTCTTGATCACAGGCGCCCTCCTTCTTGCAGCGCTTCAAATGCGGGCACGCCCTCAGCCTGCCTTCTACGCTCTGATCAACCGCAGCACCTCTTTGTTCCCCGCCCTCCGTCAGTTGGTTCAGGAAAATCTCGGAGAGGGGACCGTTCGCTGTTGGTTGCCGCGAACCGGCTGCGCCAGCAGCTCACAGGTGCGTCAGGCACATCGGGCGTAATGCCAACGCAGTGAGATTAACCGTGCGCCGGCGTCTTTCCTCTTCACGCTGGCGGGCTGGTCTTGCGAGGACGACCGCCCTTCAGGCCATTGAGGCGCGCAGCATGGGCTTTTGCTTCACTCCGAGTTTGACCCATGAAGCGTGGTGCCCACTCCCGGAGGTTTAGCGCGTCGGCCATGAGACCGGTCAACGAAGCTTGGACATCGAGATCATCCCAGTGGAGACCGTCGCCGCTCGGTGAGATCCGAACCACAGAAAGCTGCTTCGCCGACGCGCCTTCGAGACCCGGAACGCGTTCGGGCGGAAACCCGAATGCGAAGCCGCTTCGAAGTTCGACCCAGACGAGTCCCTTCTGCGGTTCGTAGGTGGCCGTATTGGCGCGCGGTTCAATCCGATCAGCCTCGCGCGCTTCCCGAACTGCGGCTTCATTCTGCCGCTCGAAGTCGTCGGTTGTACGGGTGGACTTAGCCATGGAGCTTTCTCCATTCCTCGAGGAACCTCAGCTGGTGTTTCTCAACAATTCTGAGTGCTTCCCGAGCGTCGGGTGCATTCATGTGATGGTTCTGCCACAGCGAAGGCGGAGAGTCCTGGTCACTGAGTCGAATGAGGACCTCGCCACCACGGGTGCACTCCACGTGAACGTGCGGCGGCTGGTGCTCCCGCGGTGGGGAATAGACGTACACCCGGAACGCGCCTTCGTCTTGGACCTTGACCATGTTGGAATGTAAAACCCATCGCTGGGTTAGTCAAAGCTTGCGAGGGTGGCTCGGGCGCCGCAGCGGCGGAGTGCACGACGGTCGGGTGAAGCTGACAATCGGCGCATCGCTCGCGACGCCCTGGTGAGAATCTGGCGGGCATCCAGGGGCAAGGCTTTCAGTCGGGAACGGTGGCGTCGGAGCCCGAGCGGGAAGGAGGAGCGCCTGGGCTCGGCCGACATTTGGCTGCTTTTCCATTCGTCGTTAGAATGGGAGATTAGCCGAATTGGCCGGTAAACTCTGCCGCCCGAGGAACCTCGTCCACAGAACGTTCATGAAATGGCGCTGGTGAAGCGGTTACTCCTACTTCTCGTGCTCCTTCCACTCACGTATGCCTGTGCGGGAGGGGAGGATGACTCAGGGCAAGAGCGATCCGTGACTGATCAGCCACCGGGAATGGTCTCGGATGATGGCTCGGCGCCCGGAATGGCCGGGGTCCCGATCGACGGACCCATGATGGACCTCGGCGGACCCATGATGGACCGGATGCTCCAGCACATGGACTCCGTGGCGCAGATGTCGGGGGACTCTCTCCGGGCGGCCCCGGATCATCGGCGGATGGTCGGCAGCATGATCAACAGAATGACCGAAGAAATGGGCAGGCTGACGATGGGCGCCTCTCCAGGTTGGACCCGCTTAATGGAGTCTGTGAGGGACGACTGGGAGCGGTTGCCCGAACTCGACAAGGAGGAGTTCGAATCGTTCATGTCTGGGCACCTCGAACGTCTGCGGAGGCTGATGGACACGCATCGAGAGCTGATGGCCGAGATGCACATGTAGCCCCTCTCTCAATTGTATGGACATGGACAGGCCCAATCGTCAGGAATGGCTTCCCGACCGATGGACGCTGCTCGGATGCGTCATCATCCTAGCAGTGTTCCTCGGGGCCGGTTTGTTTGTCCGGACGCGAACCGCGCCGGTCGAGGTCGGCTTCCGTGCTCCCGACTTCACGGCGACCGATTTCGAGGGACGCGAAGTCTCGCTGTCGCAGCTCAGAGGTGAGGTGGTCTTCCTCAACGTCTGGGCCACCTGGTGCCCGCCATGCCGCGAGGAGATGCCTTCGATGCAGCGTCTCTACGAGAAGCTGGGTCCTGAGGGGCTACGGATAGTGGCGGTGAGCATCGACACCCCCGCCGGCTCACAGGATCGCAGTGGCCGTCCTGGTGGGAACGTGGGCAGTTTCGTCCAGGAGCACGGATTGATGTTCGACGTCTGGCTCGATCCTGCAGGGGAGATTCAGCGCGTGTACCGGACTCTGGGAGTTCCCGAATCCGTGATCATAGGGCGGGACGGCTCGATCGCGAAGAAGGTGATAGGATCCACAAACTGGGACACAGAAGAGAACATCGCGCTGATCCGTCAGTTGCTGAGGAGCTGAATCGTCCTGGTCATCATGGTCTGTCCCAGCGTCCGCGCGTCGGTCCGTCCAGCGCGAGACCTCGAGCCCCCGCCTTCAGGACACGCTACCGCTCGGAACCGAAGCCGTCTGTCCGAAGGGCACGGTTGCCGAGTCACGGCCGGGCAAATACCTCCGCGCAACCAGGGCCGAAACGGCGGTCAGGAGTGCGACGAAGCCGATCGCGGCCCGGTATCCCAGCAAGTCGGCCATAATGCCGGCCAGGAGCCCGCCGGCCACGTACCCCAGGTCCCTCCAGAGCCGGTACACGCCCACCCCGCTCGCGCGGTCCCGCGGTGTGACGAGATCGCTGACTTGGGCGATGAGCGTCGGGTAGACGGCGGCCGTGCCGAGCCCGAGCGCGATCGCCGCGGCGGACCACCAGGCGAAACCCGTGGCGAGAGCGAACGCGGTCAGCCCCGCGCCCTGCAGCAGCATCCCCGTGACGATCAGCGGTTGTCGACCCGTCCAATCCGAAAGCGCCCCGGTACCGATCTGCGCAATGCCCCAGACGGCTGGATACAGGGCTGCTAGCCATCCGATCTCGCGCAGCGACAAGCCCGCCGCGGCGAAGTAGAGCGGGAAGAGGCCCCAGGCGAGGCCGTCGTTCAGGTTGTTGATGAAGCCGGCCTGGTTGGTCGCGAAAAGAGGACGGTAGGTCCAGCTCGCGTGCCGGAGACGGGCGCCGAGTGTATCGGGGAGCGCATCCGGCCCCCCTTCGATCGCCTGGTCCGCCATGGCGTGCTCGAGCTCCACGTGATCACCGGTGTCCCGGACGAACAGGGCGGTGAAGAGCACGCCGAGCAAAGCAGCCGTGCCGCCGATCCAGACAGGCCCGGAGCGAGGCCCGAAGTCCGCCGCCATATACCCCGCTCCGAGTGCCGCCACGGCCACCGCCAGGTAGCCGGCGAACTCGTTGAGCCCCATCGCGAGGCCCCGCTGCTTCGGACCCACCAGATCGATCTTCATGATCACTGTAGCCGACCATGCGAGCCCCTGATTCACCCCGAGCAGCAGGTTGGCGAAGACCACCCAGCTCCAGGATGGGGCGAACCAAAGGAGCAGAGGGACCGGTAGGCCGAATGCCCAGCCGAGGAGCAGGATCCGCTTCCGTCCGATCCGGTGGGCGAAATCCCCTGCGACGAAGTTCGCGATTGCCTTCGACAGGCCGAAGGCGATGAGGAACGACAGAGCAGCCGTCGTGGACGCGACGCCGAACTCGTCCTCCGCAAGCAGCGAGAGGACCGATCGCTCGACACCCACCATGGTGCCGACGAAGGCGTTGACCAGAACCAGGAGCGCGAACTGGACCCAGTTTTCCCGAAGTCCCAGCCGCACGGGCGCGCTCTGGCCGCGACGAGTCTCCTTCATCGCTCAGATCTCCACGACTACCGTATCCCCGAGGTTCTCGGCCCGGATCTCCGCGGCCCGCTCCGGGCGCGGCGGGATCTCCCTGAGCATCAGCGAGACGAACTCCTCCTCGTCCGTGAGGGAGAAGGCTCGGTTGAACCGACGCTCGAAGCCGATCGTAGAAGCTGCCTTGCCGCTCAGCCCTCGTCCGCAGACGGAGCCGGAGAAGGCACCTGGAAGGACCTCGAGATACTCCGGCAGCGCTCGCAGCCGCTCGGCGCTCCGGAACAGGGCTCGCGCCCCATCCTCGGCCGCGGAGGCGAGCTCGGTCCGACCCATGTCACCGACCATCAGCGTGTGCCCGGTGAGGACGAACCACGGCTCCGGGCCTCGCGTCCGATCCGTCACGATGAGCGAGATGTGCTCGGGGGTATGGCCGGGGGTGTGGAGCACCTGCGCCAACACATTCCCTAGATCGAGGACCTCGCCGTTCTCGACGCCTCGAAACGGGTACCGGGCCTCCGCCCCCGCGAAGAGCACATACTCGGCGCCGGCGGCCTCGGCGAGCCGTCGACCCCCCGAGATGTGATCCGCGTGAACGTGTGTATCGACCACGTACCGGATCGGGAGGCCGAGTGCTTCGGAATCGCGGAGATACCGGTCAACGTCCTCGGTCGGGTCGACCACGGCGCCCATCGCCTTCCCGCCGCACCCGAAAAGGTAGGACGCGGCCACCGCGGGGCCGGTATCGAGATACTGTCTCAGGATCATGGAATCATCTCCGTTTTGCGTTCCATCAGCGTTCTCCCGTCGCTACCGCTCGCCCCGCCAAACGCCATTCTGGAACGCCGCTCTTCATCCGCTGCGCGGCGAAGCCGTACTTCTGGAGCGTGTCGACTGCCTCAGAGGCGAATACGCAGAAGGGGCCCCGGCAGTAGGCCACCACCGGCCGGCCCGGCGGGATCTCCGCCAGACGCCGCTCGAGCTCCTCGATCGGCATCGACACCGCTCCTGGAATGTGCCCCGCCGTGTACTCGTCGCGTGGTCGAACATCGAGGACCGTGACCGCCCCCTCCTCCAGGCGCTCCAGCAGCTGATGGACATCGATCGGCTCCAGATCCGAGGGTGCCTCGAAGTAGGTGCGGGTGATCTGCTCCACCTCGGCGAGCCGCTCCCTCGCCAGCGCCTGGAGTTCGCGAACCACCCGCAGCACCGCGTCATCGGCGACCCGGTACAACACGTATGGCGGATCCTTCCGCGCCTCCACAAGCCGCGCCTCACGCAGCGTGCGGAGATGAGCGCTGGCATTTTTGATCCCCAGCCGTGCCTGCCCCGCGAGCTGCTCAACCGTCTTCTCCCCCTGCGAGAGCAGATCCAACATCTCCAGCCGCGCCGGGCTGGCCAGCGCCTTACCGACGCGGGAGAAGTGGTCGTAGAGCTCTGATTTTGGTGAGCGTCCGGTCATCTCTGTATCCTATTCTAAAGAATGATAGAATGAGTGTACGCGTTCACGACTGCACAATCAAGTCGTGCTGCCGACCTGGTTCGCTTGCGAGGGTGGATCAAGCGCCTCATTGAGTGGAGACGCTGCATCGGGATCAGAGCGATGTGCGTCGGAGCGCCGACGAATCTCCTCGCGCCGCTTCGCACTGAGCGGAAGTGACTCGGGGTGTGACACCGCCTCCAATCCTATGCTATCCCACAGATCCTGGACGAGCTGGAGGCGCTCCTCAAGACTCAGGTAAAGGAGGTCGGAGACTCTGGTGGCGTCCATGAGATCCAGGCTAGCATTGCGACCGCGTCGCGATTAAGGTGGCGCGCCATGCTCTGCGCCGAACCGGTTGCCCTTGATGTCGAACCTCGGCACCTCTGGTCAGGATTATCGAAGACGCACTCGCGCTGGCCGTTGATCCAGGCGCGTCGGACCCAGCGAGGAAGGCACCGCATGGCGGTGTCTTCGAGCCGGCAAGCCGCTCCAGCGGGGCGAGCTTCGACAGGCGATCAATTGCCCAGCGGCTTGCCGTCGAGGAACAAGGTTGTCGCGGTCGGTCCCGGGGCCACGGCATTGACGGTGATGTTGCGGCCGCGGACCTGGGGGTGTTGGACGTGGTCAAGAGCGAGTGGGTCTACAAGGGGTTGCGGAACTATTGCGCGAATGTGCTTCAGGACGGACACTTCCAATCCGCAGTCGAGTAGACGCGCAACGCGGACAGGGCGAGCTCGGCCCCGGCCCCGCCTTCCTCGCCGCGCCCGTCGATCTGCTAGGGAGAGCAATGCCCATGGACGAACGAGAGCAGCTCGAGACCCAGTGGGGCAGCCTGAGTGTCGCTCAGCGGCAGAACCTGTTCCGGGCCTGGGTCCTCGCGGAAACGATCGGGTTCCAGCCGGCCAGCTTCGCCTTCGGCGGTGGCAGCGAGGTCGAGTACGCCATCGCCCCGGACGCGAGCTCCTGGCAGGTCGCGGTTCCCGCGAGCCTCTTCAGCCAGGCCACGCCCGCCGCGGCGCTCGGGGCCGGTGAGACCATCATCGAGATCGGCCACCTGTTCGCGGAATTGCGAGAGACGATCGATGAGCTGTCCGAGTTCGAATTCGAGGACGAGTCCTTGGAGGGGCAGGCGGCGGCGATCCTTCCGGGGATTATCGATGCGCTCGAACAGGAGAGGCAAGACCTGGAGAACGCACTCGGCGACGCCGGCCTGGACCCGGAGACGCTAGAGGCCCTCGAGAACGACCTCGAAGCGATCGAGGAGGCCCTGGAAGAGCTGCTCGAGGAGCTCGAAGAGCTGGGCATCTCGGTCTGAACCGGAGGGACCATGGAATCGTTCAAGGAGCTCTCGCCGCTCGAGCAGGTCCGTCGCGAGCGGTTCGTCCGGGCGCGCAGCCGGCACCTGCGGCAGGCCCTGTTCGTCCAGCGTCATCTGATCGAAGCGCGGCTAGAAGAGCGGCGTCTCGACCATCTTGCCTCCCTTCCCGGATTCGGCAGGCTGAGCGAGGAGACTCGCGCGAGGGTGTCCTGGTTCTACCTGCGACGCAGATCGACCTTCCTGGACCGGGTGGCGCTCGGCGTTGCGCGCAGGGACGACGCCGCGAAGGCAGTGGCCGAGCTGCGCCGGGCCCTCGCGGCAGGTGAGCCGTCATGACCATCCTGAGCGCCGCCTACCCCGCCGCCGAGGTGACCCGGGTCTCCGACGGAGACTACTCCGAAGCCGTCCTGCGCCTGATCCGGAGCAGCGTCGCCCAGTGCCTGTGCGACGTTTTCATCATCGACCACGACCTGCAGCGCGACCTCGACGTTCGGGTCGACCGCGTCCTGCTCGAGCTGGCCGCCGCCTCGTGGCGCGGCGTCGACACCCGGCTCCTCATCGGCGGGTCCCGCGACGTGCCGGAGATCCGCGGTGCGACCCTGCTCGCCTGGGAGCGGGCACGCGAGCTCGGCGTGGAGGCCCGGCTCGCGGCCGCCTCGCGTGGCCGCTCGAGCCACGCCAAGCTGGTGATCGCCGATGGCTCGGTCTTGATCGGCTCCCACAACTGGTCACGGGGGATGTTCGGCGACGAGACCCAGGACAGCGTGCTGCTGGAGAGCCCGGCCCTGGCGGCCGCCATGCGCACCTACTTCAACGACAAATGGACGGCGGTGTCGCGCGATGACTACGACGTATCGATTTGAGTGGTCCCAGCTCGTCTCCGATGGCCTGGTGGATCGACTGGCTGCCATCACGGGTGAGGCCGCGGCGGACCGCGACGAGGTTCGAGGCCTGCTGGCGCGGGTCTTCGAGGGCGTCGGCGGCGCGCCGGTTGCGAACAGCGACTGGGACGCCGATCACCGGTCCCGCGTCGGAGACCTACTGTTCGGCGAAGCCGTCCGCGCGGTCCTGAAGCATCGATTCGGTTTCCAGGGCCCGAAGCCCGGGGTCATCACCCAGGACGTCCAAGGCGCAGTCGAGGCCGTCGGCGTCGACCGGATCGACGTGAACCGGGCGTCCCGAGCCCGGCTCGAGGCGCTACCCGTGATCGGCCCGGTCCTCGCGAGCCGGATCGAGGAGGAGCGCCGACGCAACGGCTACTTCTACTCGATGTCCGACCTGGTGACGCGGGTGAAGGGCCTGGGAGAGGAGAACGCAGAGCGGCTGACTGGGGTCTTGGACTTCACGGACCAGGGAGGGACCGCCGCGCGCGCCGTCACCGGATCCCTGGAGGACGACGTCGAGGCGCTGCTCTCGATGGTCCGGCACGAGAGCGGTCGGGACCGGCTGGCCGCGGGGCTCGAGGAGGTGGTCCTCTACGTGGCCGCCCATCCGCATCCGTACACGCGCCTGGAGCAGAAGCGCGACGACCTCGAGCCGCACGACGCAAGCGATGGAGGAGCGGCCACCGTCCGCGCGAGCCGGGTCCAGGTACTGACGGACGGCTCCTACTACCGGCATCTGATCGGGCTGCTCGAAGGCGTGCGGGAGCGTGTGGACGTCTGCATGTTCTATATCGCCCTGCCGCAGCCCGGGCACCCGACGCACGAGCTACTCGACGCGCTGGCACGAAAGGCCGACGCCGGCCGCAAGGTGCGGGTCCTCGTCGACCAGGACGGCAAGGACGATCCCTATCGTTCGCACCTGATCAACGCCGAGGCGATGGCGTTCCTCTCGTCCAACGGCGTCGAGGTCAAGGGAGACCCGACGGAGAAGCTCCTGCACTCCAAGTTCGTCGTGATCGACGAGTCAGTCGTGGTCATCGGCTCCCACAATTGGACCGCCGGATCGTTCTTCCACTACGCCGACGTCTCGGTGGCGATCTCCGGTGCCCAGGCCTGCCGCCTCTGGCGAACCCGGTTCGACAGCTTGTGGTCACAGGCGGAGGCCTTCCGTCTCGCCGAGCCCGACGCGGAGCCGTCGTAGGCGGACGTCCCGGGAACGTGAAGCGGGCCGAGAGGGGGCGCCGGCACGGAATTCGGCGCCGTGTGGCGGGCGTTTCGAAACGAAGCAGGGCAGGCAGCGGCTGGTGGCCGACCTGCGCAAAGTCGAAAAAGCGCTCAACGGAAAACAACCGCCGCAGGAGGGTTGGCGCCGCGAAACAAGGAGGGTCTGGTCGGATCCGCCGTGACGAGCACCCGAGAGATCTTCAGGGATACACAGCACAGGCCCTGGCCGCTGCCGCCGCGCCCAATGGCTCATGTTCCAGCGGTGGGTGGATCTGCTCTTCGCCCACTGGCCGCTGCGTCCCGAAGCTCTCTCGCCACTGATCCCCGCACCTCTCGAGCTCGAAACCTTCGCGGGGCGGGCATGGGTGGGCCTGACCTCCTTTCAGCTCGAGGGATTGCGGCCGCGATTTCTTCCACCGGTACCGTCGCTCTCCAGCTTCTCCGAGACGAATCTGCGAACCTATGTACAATGGAAAGGCAAGCCCGGCGTCTTCTTCTTCACGCTGGAGGCCGATAGCCGCTTTGCCGTTCTCGCGGCACGCCTTCTCTTCAGGTTGCCCTACCACTTTGCGCGCATGGAGGTTCGACGCACCTACCAGGACAGGATCGACTACTCTAGCGTTCGTCCGGATAGTTCAGGAGCGTTCCGTGTTCGCTACCGCGCCACCGGCCCCGTGTACGAAGCGGCCACGGGTTCGCTCCCTCACTTCCTGACCGAGCGCTACGCGTTGTACGTCGTCCTGAGCAAGGGCCGGGTTTTCAGGGGCGATATACACCATCGACCCTGGAGGCTTCAGACTGCCGACGCCGAGATCGACGAGAACCAGTTGCCTGCCGCATACGGTATCGACATCGCTGAACACGAGCCGCTCCTGCACTACGCTTCAAGGCAGGATACACTCGTATGGTCGCCAAGGCCTGCATGACGCCGAATCGTCGGGTAGAGCGACAGGGGGATCAGGAAACGGACGCGGTGAGCCCTCTCTAAGGTTGGACGCCTGGAGACCGACCGGTCAATCTCTCGAGCTCATCCGGTGCCTCGAAGAGAGTCAACCAGTAAGGCTTATAGTGAACGCGCAACATATGGGTTGCAAGATTCACGACGCCACGTTATGATACGCAACGTAAACATTGCATATCCCCTGGATCGGTTGTGAACTTTTAGCGTGGAGGCAGGAACCCATGAGCATCAAAGCCCAGGAGGCGCAGGGCAGGCCGAACACTGACCGTATCGAGAAGAGGCTCGAGCTCCGCGCCTCGCGTTCGCGGGTGTGGCGCGCGATCACGACGGCGGAAGAGTTTGGAGCGTGGTTCCGGATGAACATCAATGGCGAATTTGCCGAGGGCGGGACGGTCCGCGGGCGGGTCACCCATCCGGGCTATGAGCACGTGACGGTGGAAATGCTGGTCGAGCGGATCGAGCCCGAGCGGTATTTCTCCTACCGCTGGCACCCCTACGCGGTCGACACTCAGGTGGATTACTCGGCCGAGCCGACCACGCTTGTCGAGTTCATTGTCGAGGAAACGGAGGGCGGCACTGCCGTCACGATCATCGAGTCCGGGTTCGATCGAATCCCGCTCGCGCGCCGGGACGAGGCCTTCCGCATGAACGACAGTGGGTGGGCCGGCCAGATCAAGAACCTCGAGCGATATGTCTCCTAGCCGGGGGGCGGCGGCGTGGAAGGAGACCGAAGCCGTGCCGGTGTTCGCCGCCCTCGGAGACGCAACACGGCTCAGGCTCCTCGGGCGCCTGTCCGTCGACGGTCCGCTCTCCATCACGCGTCTCAGCGAGGGTACCGGGGTGACGCGCCAGGCGATCACGCGGCACCTCCACGCCCTCGGTGATGCGGGCCTCGTGCGCGATGCCCGCCGTGGGCGCGAGCGGGTCTATGAGCTGGACCTGAAGCGTCTGGAGAAGGCCAGAGGCTACCTCGATCAGATTGCCACGCAGTGGGACGCCGCCGCCCACCGCTTGAAAACGTTCGTCGAGGATCAATGACAAGCGCCTATCGAGGAAGCATGGCAACTATTCGGGCGTGACAATCGGCCGGCCGGAAAGACGCACTGCTGCTCGGAGATGGCCAGGCGGAGCATAGTCGGCCCACGAGCTGCCAATGGGGAGGCACCGGCGGGATTGCTCAGTAGCGGTCCCATCTCCTACCTCTCGCCGCACCGGAGCCGGTGCGCCGCCGATCCCGTCGATCGTTCACCGTTCCCGCCACGCCATGCGCCGCATGCACAAGATGCGGCGGGTGGCGGACCTGCTCAGTCCGATGCGTTGGCGCTCCCCGCGCAGATTCCCCACAAGCCGCCCTTATCCGCGCAGGCGTTTCCCGCCAACGAAGCGGTGACCGCGCTGCGATGCAGCGTCACCACGGTGACCTCCGGCAGCGCCCCGATGCGGAACGGAATCCCCCAGAAGTTCGTCCCCGGGTTGATGTAGAGGACGGAGTCGCCGCGGCGGTGCACCCCCATCGCGAGCTCGAGGAACGGGGACGCCATGCTCCATCCGAGCCGGGGGATGGCCAGCTGCCCGTGGTGCGTGTGTCCGCTCAGCGTGACGGCCACGCCGCGCGCGGCGAGCGCCGGCCAGAGCGAGGGGTTGTGCGCCAGCGCCAGCGTGAACGCACCCGCCGGGACGGATGCGAGAGTCCGCGCCACGTCGGGGACGACGCTGGGGTCCGCGCCCGTGGGCCCACCGTGGCCCGCCGGATCGCCCGTGCCCGCGACCCAGAACCGCGCCCCGTTCAGCTCCAGGGGAAGCGCGTCGTTCACGAGCACCGTCCAGCCGAGCTTCTCCATCCCCCGCCGCACCGCCGACCAGCCCGCGTAGACGTCATGGTTGCCGGCGATCGCGATCACCCCGAGCGGCGCGGAGAGTTCGCCCAGCGCCTTACCGAGCGGCTCCACGTCGCGAGCGAAGTCGTCCACCTGGTCCCCGGTGATGGCGATTAGGTCGGGCTCGGCGGCGCGCACCGCCGCGGCGATCCGTGCGAGATGGTGCCGGGAGGTGTGCGGTCCCACGTGCAGGTCGGAGAGCTGCACGATGCGGATGCCGTCGAGGCCCTGCGGCAGGTCGGCGAAGCTCACGTCCAGCGAGCTCACGACCAGACGCCGGGTGCCCGCGTAGCCCCAGAGCGCGCCGATGACAAGGACCCCCGCCACCGCGGCGACGGCCCAGCGTCCGGCTTCCATGGCGCTGCCGAAGGGGAGGCCGCCGATCAATCCCAGGAGGCCGCCGGCGGCGAGCAGCGGGAGAAAGAGCTGGGCGTACCAGAAGGGCCGCAGCAGCCAGACGCGGGTGGCCGCGGAGGGATAGGCATTTCCGCCGAAGCCGCGGAGCAGCGCCCACAGAGGGAGCAGCACTACGAGCGCCAGCGCCGGGATCGCTCTCCACCCGCCCGGTAGCATCGGAGAGAAGAGCCCCCCGAGCACGAGCCAGGGTACGGCGTTCCAGGTCAATAGGATCGCCACGACGTTCCACCACCTTGGCATGCGTCCTTCCTCCTTTGCGTGAGCCTCTTCGGTGTGATTCGCCGGCTCCCAAGGCCGGGTCGCATCGTCAGGCGGTCGCATCATTGCCCTCTTGCGGCGAAGCGGAGCGCAGGCCGGCGCCGAGTGTGGCGACCACCTGCCGCACGTACGCCTCGAACGGCGTGCCCGAAGCAGCTGCACCCGACAATCCCTCGCCGCCCACGCGAAGGACGCCCGTGAGGAGCATCGCGTCCAGGCGCGTGCGCAGATCGACGGTATCGGCGCCGAGGCGCTCGGCGAGCGCGCCCGCGATCGCGTGCTCCAGCCGCTCGTACTTGCCGCGGTCGCGCACTCGCAGGGCGGGGGTGTCGCGCTTGAGCCGCTCGATCAACTGCGCCTCTTCCGCATCGAACTGGTCCAGCGCCGCCAGCACCGCCCGCTCGGCCACCTCCAGGATCGCCATCGCCGGGGGCGCCGTGCGGATCGCGTCCAGTAGCGCCCGCTCGAGGTCGTCGAACCGCGAGAGTACGACGTCCTCCTTGGCCTCGAAGTAGTGGAAGAAGGTCCGGCGGGAGAGGCCAGCCGCCGCGGCGATCTCATCCACCGTGGTCCGGTCGAATCCCTGCTCGGCGAACAGCCGCTGCGCCGCCCGTGTCAGCCGTCGGCGCGTCTCCTCCCGCTTCCTGGATCGGTTCCCTGGTTCCTTCATCGCCACACACAGTCGTGTCGAGAGGCTCGCTTCCTTGCACTCAGTGCAATACTGTAATTGCACTCGATGCAAAACACAAGCCCAACCCACTCCAGCATCTTCAACCCCGCGCGGAATCATGCCCTGCTCCCGTCGATGGGTGGGCGGACTCGGCTTTTTGCACGCCTTTTCGGGTTCGGCGAGTTATTCGTGCCGGAGGGCGATCAGCGGATCCACGCGGGCCGCACGACGAGCGGGAAGGTACGTCGCCACGAGGGCAACGGCGGCGAGCAGGGCCGTGACGCCGACGAACGTGAGCGGGTCGAGCACTTCGACACCGTAGACGAGCCCGCCAAGTAGCCGGGTCAGGGCGGTCGCCGCCACCACCCCCACAGCGATCCCGATCCCGGCAAGCAGCGCTCCCTCCCGCACGACGTCACGTAGAATCTGCCCCGGCAAAGCGCCGAGAGCGATGCGGATGCCGATCTCACGGGTGCGGCGAGCCACGAGGTAGGCGACAACCCCGAAGAGACCGATCGCAGCCAATGCCGCGGCCAGAATTGCAAAGGCGGAGACCAGCAGGAGCTGGATTTCCAGGGCTGACAAGATGGCGAAGAGCTGGAACTTTATTGTGCTCGCTAGTGACGAGTGGACGGTTGAAAGTGTGGTGTCAACCGCATATGTTCCCCGTTCCTACGGCTGTTCCGGCGGAACACCCGATACCGAAGTAATCATGCAGGAGTCCCATCTCACCTCGGAACAGATGAGCGAGCTCGAACGAGAGCTGCAGCGGGCGGTCGAGCGCGTTGAGCGGAGCATCAAGACGAGTGGCAAGGCGGCTCGGCCCGTAAAGCTGGATCAAACTTCCGTTGGACGCCTGTCGCGGATCGATGCGCTCCAGAATCAGCACCTTAGCCAAGGCCTCCAGGCGCGCGACAACGCGCGGTACGCCGAGCTTAGTGACGCGCTGGAGCGCCTGCAACGGGGCGACTACGGCCTCTGCGTCGGTTGTGGTGGGCCCATTCCGTTCGAGCGACTCATCGTCTTCCCTGAGACGCCACGCTGCGCCACCTGCGGACCTGCCGAGTAGACCGCCTCGCCAAGCGTACGTCAAGCCGGTACATCCCGAAAATCCTCCAGGAGAAGCGGGGTCGCTGACCGCCGGTGGCGGAACCTCGGCCTCTCGGAGTGGTCCAAGGAGCCATCCGCCCTCCGGTCGTTTTCGTTTCCCGCTCCGATTCGCGATCTCACAGATGACTCGACCCATTCGGCAGGTGCTCGTTGTGGCGTCTGTTGCCGGCTCCACCCTCGGGTTAGCCACGATGGCGGGTAGCCAGGCACCGGAGCCCCGCCCGGTGGCTCAGGCGGTTCGACTACCGGAAGAAGCAGCCATTCGAATCGACGGCTTACTCGATGACGAGGGCTGGCGAGCCGCGATACCCATCATGGAGTTCCGACAACAGGAGCCTATCGAAGGGGCCGTCCCGACCGAGCCTACCGAAATTCGGATCGTCTACGACGAGGAGGCGATCTATATCGGGGCGCGCATGCACGATTCCGATCCGAGCGGAATTCTGGCTCACCAGCTCCAGCGTGACGCGGGTCTGGGAACGGACGATCGGTTCATGTGGATCCTGGATACGTTCCGCGATGGGCGGACCGGCTACTTCTTCGAAACGAATCCGGCGGCGTTGATGGGTGACGGTCTGATCGGCGGCGGCGGTGGAATCAACAAATCGTGGGACGGCGTTTGGGAGGTGAGGACTCGAATTCTCGAAGATGGCTGGTCCGTCGAAATCAGGATACCGTTCTCGACGCTCAATTTCGACCCGGCTCGAGAGACCTGGGGGATCAACTTCCAGCGTACAATCCGCCGGCGAAACGAAGAGATCCTGTGGAGCGGTTGGCGGCGGGGCGAGAGCCTATTCCGACCCGCGCATGCCGGGGAGGTCGTCGGACTACAGGATCTGTCGCAGGGAATCGGGATCGAAGTCAGGCCATTTCTCGCCTCGTCAAGGCATCAGGCGCTGGCCGCGGGAACCGGCTGGGAGGGCAACGTGAAGACCGGTTTCGACGTGACCTACTCCGTCACGCCTTCCCTCCGTGCGGCAGCGACCGTCAACACGGATTTCGCGGAGGTCGAAGTCGATCAGCGAAGGGTCAACCTGACTCGTTTCCCGCTACGCTTCCCCGAACAGCGCGACTTCTTCCTGGAGGGCTCCGGGGTCTTCTCCTTCAACTGGGCGGACCCGTTCTTCAGCCGCAGGATCGGACTGGTCGAGGGGCAGGAGGTTCCGATCCGATTTGGTGGCCGCCTCGGGGGGCAGGTCGGTCGGTACGAGCTCGGCCTCTATCAGGTCCGCACGGGCGAGGCGGCGGTCGATTTCGGCGGGGTCGAGGAACAGGTGCCGTCCGAGGACTTCACGGTTGGTCGCGTGCGGCGTAGCCTGTTCGAGCAGTCCCATATCGGTGCGATCTATACTCGCCGAGCGAGCGAGTCCGACACGACGGGGTGGGCCGCGCCCGATCGCCACACGGTCGGCATCGATGCGGACTTCTACACCTCGCGTGCCTTCGGCCGCTACAACGCCCAGATCGAAGGGTTCGTCGTTTATCATACCGATCCTCAGGCTGGTGGCGATCTATTGGCGGACACGCGCCGAGCACGAGGGGTGAGGATCAACTTCCCCAACGACCTGGTGAGGTTTCACCACTCGTTCAGGGACTTCGGAACGGACTGGGACCCCGCCGTCGGATTCGTGGAGCGCAGGGGATTTCGGAGGCACCAGCCGACCATCGGCTTTGCGCCTCGTCCCTCCGGTTGGGACCTCGTCCGCCAGCTGGACTGGGAGCTCGCTTTCGAATACCTCACCGATCTGGACAACCGGCTGCTCACGCGGAACCTCGATTTCACCGTGCTGGACCTGAACTTCGAGAGTGGAGATCGGCTGACCTTCAGCGGCGGACGGGGCTTCGAACGACTGGAGTCGCCGTTCACGATTCACGGCGAAGGAGAGCACGCGATCCGGGTTCCCGCCGGCGACTATGACGCCTGGACCTGGTCAGGCGGCTTCCAGACGGCGGGTCGCCGGATGCTTTCCGGCGCAGTCGACCTTCGACGGGGTGACTTCTGGTCCGGTGAGATCACCGAGGTCGTCGTCGAGAGTACGGTCCGGCCGTTGCGTGGCGTGAGCTTCTCGGCGGACTACGAGAGGAACGAAGTGCGTCTGGCCGAAGGGGATTTCAACACCAATCTTGCTCGACTGTCCGCCTCCTGGAACCTGAATCCACGCGCCTCGTTCACGGGGAATATCCAGTATGAGGACGTCACAGATGTGGTGGGGCTCTTCGCGCGGATTCGCTGGATCGTGCGGCCGGGGAGCGACGTTTACGTCGTCTGGACGCACAACTGGAGAAGTGAGGCGGAGCGGCTGCTGAACCGGCGGTTCGAAACGCTCTCCCGCGGCGGTGCCATGAAGGTGAACTATAGCTACCGGTTCTGAACCACGGCGGCGGACCCGTGACATCCGCATAGTGGACGATCGCCAGCTGCATCCTCACGGGGCTTCTCGATTCTCTTTCCTCACGACGCCCTCCGGTCTCCGTCGAAAGATGGCCATCTGAGTTGCCGAACCGGCGAGCGGATCCTTTCGGCCGATGCCGCGGAACTCCGCTCGATACCCGCACCTCTCCGCAACGCCCTCCGCCCAGCGCTGGAATTTCGCACGGCTCCACTCGAATCGATGGTCCGGGTGACGCAGGCTGCCTTCCGGCACGCCGAGCAACGGATTGTACTCTCGGTTCGGCGTGGTCATCACGATCACGTCTGGCGCCCAGTATTCGAAGACGACCCGCTCGATCTTCGACAGCTGTTCCGGCGGTACATGTTCAATCGTCTCCACCATTGCCGCAGCATGGTACCCGTCGAGCTCGGGGTGGGGCTGCGCGAACGACCCGATAAATAGACTCACGCGCTCCCCCGACTCCTGAACGGCCGATCGGAGGCGATCGCGGGCTGTGGCGATCGCCTCCGGGGACGCGTCCATGCCGGCTAACGAATCGAACTGAGCGTGGCCCGCTAGTCGTTCGAGCAGCAGGCCTGTTCCGCAACCGAGGTCCACCACATTGCGGGCGCCACTCGCAGCGATCACCTCGGCGACGGCGTCCAGTCGCTCTTGGTGAAGTTCAGTCGTCCAGGACGGGCGTGGATTGTGGAACCCTGGGCCGTCCGGCCGCGGTCTCCGATGCGGCCTCTTGGAACCGCCCGCTGTCCGTCTGATCATATGACGAGTGGGTTTGGGCCGGCCCGGCGGTCGAGTCTTCTTCCTTGCAGCCACCCTCAGGCCGCTTTCCAGACCCGCGCTGGCACTTCGACAATGGAGGCTCGTCGCCTCGCTTTTACTTGTGTCGGAACGTGATGCGACCACGGCTCAGATCGTACGGCGACACCTCGACGTCGACCCGATCTCCCTCGAGAACGCGGATTCGGTACTTCCTCATTTTGCCTGCGATCGTAGCCAGAACTTCATGCCCGTTGTCGAGCCGCACCCGGAAACGAAGATCCGGGAGAACCGAAGTCACTGCTCCCTGCACTTCAATCGCGTCCTGCTTCGCCATCTAATACCTCCATTCATTGCCGATTCTGGGCCCTCGAGGCGAAGGCCGTAGCCCCGCATGGATCTGGTTCCCGCCGAGCCGGGCGCGTCCGGAACCGCAAACAACAAAGAAAACGCCCGGAGGGCGTCGGCCTCCCGGAGCGGTTAGCGAAATGCAAGCGTACTCGGCATTCTACGATCTAGACGACGCGGCAGGCGTAACTCCCTGACGGAAGGCCGTGCCTTTGGGCGAGTCTTCAGATCAGCGCTGTCCCACCCTGTCGAGGAAGCCGTCGCTGCTCGATGCAGCCGCTGTCGATCACGTTCATAACGCCCCTTTTTGGGGTCTCGGGCCGTCTGGCGCCACGCAAGCGGCGAAGGTGCAGCGGCGCAGTGGGTCGCAAGATCTGAGGCGCGTGCTAACATGAAGCGGCAGCAGCGCTTTGTCGGACTCGCTTTTACAACTGGGAAAGCTAACCCGAGTCAGCGTCCCACGGCAACCCAGGATCTGGTACGATCGTCTAAGCCGTGACCGGCGCCCGCGGCGACTGACCATCGCCAGCTGGTCCAGCGAACTCATCTTGCTCAATCCGCCGCGAGGCTGCGGGAGGTCTCGTCGTACGGGGACGAACCCGACGCTTCCGCGGGCGGCGGAATCATCGTGGCGAGAATCGCCGCTCCCATCGAGACGGTCCCGAAGAGCAGCAGCACGCTCGTGAACGATGAGGTGGATTGTGCCAATAAAGCCGCAACGGGTGGCCCGACGGCCGTGGCTCCGTTTCTTGCGGCCTGGACGATTCCTTTGATTCGGCCGAGGCTCAGGATTCCGAAATAGTCGGGCCACAGCACGGCGTTTGAAGGCGGGCAGCCGTAGGGTCTCCTGCAGCGAGTACTCGGGATCGGGCCGCCGATCGTCGAACCGTTGATTTTTTTCGACTACTCCGCTCGCCGCGAATCCGTCAACGGTTTCGCCGGGGTGCCGGCCCCGAAGGGCCCACGCAACGAGTGGGGACGCCAGGAGCAGGTAGACCGCGCCGAAGAATGCCAGTGAGCTCCGCCAGCCGACACTCTCGATCAGAGCGTAGATCGCACTCGGAAACGCCAGCTCTCCGAGCGCGAACCCGAGGCTCGCGATCGCGAGTGCCCGTCCCCGGTAGCGGCTGAACCACCGGACAACCGTCGTGAGGGTGCCGAGCCCGATTGCCCCCTGTCCGAGGAGTCGCACCGCTACGAAAGCGACCGCAAGGCCGAGCGTGGTATCGACGCGGGAGAAGCCGATCATCGCCAAGCCCAGTAGAAAGATCGTCCCGCCGAGAAACAGCCGCGCCGAGATCCGATCCGCGAGTGCCCCGACCGAAGGCAGAAAGCCTGCGGCGATGAGGGTCGCGATGGCGTAGATGGACGAGATCTCCACCCGCGATATGTCCAGGTCGCCCATCAACTCATCGAGGTAGAGAGCGATGGCGAACGACTGGCCGGGTGAGGTGAGGGCGGAGCAGAGGAAGGCGACGCCTACGACGACCCATCCATAGTAACCGCTGTTCGGGACGAGTCGCTTCAGCAAATCTCTGTCGGAGTCTCGTGGGCTCAGAGTGAGCGTTGTGCGCCGGTCTGTCCGGCGCCGCCTCCGTACCCGCAGATCGCGAACACGATCCACTCGACCGAGTCCTCCTCTGCCGACTGTGAGCCGGCTCGGCGAACGCGGTAATACGCCATCGATGAGGACCTGGACCGTGAGGGCTACAGGCGCCCTTTCGGCCAGCTCGAATGCCGGCTCGGCGTCGCGTGTCCTTGCTGCGCGGATTCGGCCAACAGATCCTGCGCGATTACGATCGCCTCGACGTGCTGGTGAGCAACGCCGGCATCTGGCTGACGCCCGAGCAGGGACGACGGGTGAGCGCGGACGGGCACGAGATGCACTTCGCCGTCAACTACCTCTCCCATTATCTGACAGCTGCAGTCGAGGCGCCTTGTGCATGAAAGACATAGGGTATATTATACAAGGTTGCGCGGGCTGACCGCGCGATGTGCTGCCGCGAGGAGTTCGCTGCGGCACGCGCCAGGATCTGAAGACAGGCTGCCGCCGCTGCGCTTTCGCCGCTTGCGTGCCGCCAGACTGCCCCAGGGACTCGGGAGCGTGAAGACGATGGAAAACGGCAGCTTCGAACGCATCGAATCGATCGCGGCCACTCAGCCCTGACTCAATACGTACGCAATCGGGCACGGCTTCCGTGAGGAGGTTGCGCCTGCCGCGTCATCTGGCTCGAAATCGCCCGAATACGCTTGCAGTTCGCTCCCGCCCCGGAGGCCGATGCCTCCGGGGCGTTTTGTTGTGCCTGGAAGCCGGCGGTTCGACAGCCGCCGCTGTCAATGACTAGCACGCGCGGGGGAGCATGTTTCTCACGATGCTCGAGCATGGGGGACGAAGCTGGGTGGTAGACCTGAAGGCGATTCCCGAGACGGAAGGACTCGGGACGCTCGAGTTCTCGTTCTCGAATACGGCTGCGGACGGTTTGCAGCTCCGGCTCACCTGGCGGGTCACGGGGAAAGCGCTTCAGGTCTTGTCGCAGCAGGGCGCGAACATCAGTGAAGACGTGCTGCGTCGACAGTTGGATCGGGCGCTCGCGGAGGCGAGGTCCGTGGACGCGAACGTGGCGGGACCTTAGTAGATCCCGACCCGAAGAAGGGAGGTTGGCAGATTCCAGTGAGAGCAGAGCACGTAACCGCTCCAGAAGCGACCGACTAGCGAATGTTCATATGACGGGAATGACGATGTCCGGATTGACCGCGGCGAAGCTCATGGGTCCGATCCCGGAAGCTGTGACCCTCAAATCCACCGCGGGCGAAGTTCGTCGGCGCATGCGAGACGAAGATCTCGAGTTCCTTCCCGTAGTAGCCGAGGACACAGGCTCGGTTGGAGCAGCTCTTGTATCGATTCACGCGGTGGGTAGCTGGCCCGAGGCCAGCGATTGAACGAGACCCGGCCAGTAGCTGTGGCCGCGGTCTCGTCCACGACTCAAAAAAAGGCCGATCGTTGCTCCTGGTCGATGCCGAGTGGACGATGCCCACGGCCATGGACCGCGAAAGGATCTCGTTTTCTTCGACACCGTTCCGCAACGGATGATGAACAGGAAACCCAGCAAACCTCAGGACGGGAGCCGGAAGGGGGCCCAGAAGCGTTCCTCGACGGGAAGAGACCGCACCGCGCAGGCGACCGGCCGCATACGCGAGCCACGGGCGGCGATCGGTACTTCGCGACTTCGCGTCACCCTGATCCAGCACGAGTCTGTGATTTGGAACGTGTATCTGCGCAGTGAGCGAGACGCCGACACGACGACCCGCTCGCTCGAGTTCGAGCGAGCAGACACGAACGGCTCTGACCGAACCTATTGCCGAGCACTTACAGAAAAGCTCGAGCAAGCGTTCCAGACAGGGCAGGGGTTGCAACGCGACGATTTGGTTGCGGAGCTCGAGCTTGCGATGGCCGGCGGTGAGAGAGGTCGGTGAGGGTCGAGACCGGCTGTAGGAACCGCTTCAGGTCACACACTCTCAGCGGAGAGGTGCATCCCACGGGCGAGGAAGATCCAATCGGTAGTGTTCTCGTCAACGAGATCGTTGAAGTACGTGATCGGCTCAACCCGAACCTCTCGAAACACTTGGTCCAGAGCCGTCGAAAAATCTGAGTTCTGCGCATGCGACCAGATCCCCAAGATGCCTTCCGGCGCCAGATGGCGCCCCGCGCGCTCTAGGCCGTGTTTCGAGTAGAAGCTGTCGTTGGACTTACTGAGCGGCTCGTCCGGAGAGTGGTCCACATCGATCAGCACGAGATCGAAAAGCTCGGCGGGTTCCTCCGAAAGTCGACGGAAGATGTCACCCTCAATTGCGGTGAACCGTTCGTCTTCCTTCAGCTCACATGAAATCGGAGTCAGGTCCTGCTCCACCCATTCGATGACCTGTGGCAGGAATTCGATCACCTGTGCTCTTTCGACACGAGGGCTCGATAGCGCCGCATGCGCCGTGTACCCGAGGCCCAATCCTCCGATAAGGACGTTCAGCCGCGCACCCGAGTGCCAGTCCAGCGGAATCCGGGCGAGCGCCCGCTCGGACTCGGTGTTGTAGCTGCTCATCAAGAACGCGTGGTTGAGCGTTACTTCCGTGACGATCGTTCCAGGTCTTGAAAGCAGCCGCCGCCGCCGGAGGCAGAGCGGACCGAGAACCGTGTCTTCGTAAGCGAGGATTTCGAGGTTTCTAGCCGGCATTGTCTAGAGCTGAGCAGCGGCGGGTTCCACCGCGCGAACGTAGAAAGGGTTCCACGGGTAGGGGCGTTCGGCGTACACGTGAAAAACCTCGATTTGGCCCAGCTCCGGCAAAACGCTCAGCTCCGGGTACATGGGCGTAGCAGCCGCAGGACGCGCCGAAAGGTACAGGGCACCGCGGCCAATGCTGGGGCGGCAGATCATCTCGGGCGCGTAGTCGCCGCGTCGTTGGACCGCGACTCCTGGGGCCTATTTGCTTGAGGGCCGGCCGTCGTACGTGCTTGTGATCAACTCCAATCCGTGGCCGGAAGGATCAATAAAGTAAACGCCTCGGCCCCCGTGGTTCGTGTTGATCTCGCCTGGTCGGCGCCAGTGCGGGTCGGCGGCATACTCGACGCCGCGAGCGCGGATGCGGTCGAAGCTGGCGTCGAATTCCTCCTCGCTGACCAGGAACGCGTAGTGCTGGCTGGGGAAGTCGATTCCGGGCTCGGCGTACTGTACTGTCACGTGATTCGCCAGATCGACGGCCAAAAAGATTCCCGCGGTCCGCGGGGGTGAGAGTCCCAAGATCTCAGTCAGAAATCGCGCAGACTCATGCTTGTCACGGGCGAAAATGATGAGGTGGTTGAGCTCGACCGTCATCGAATCTGTTGGCAGTAAATTGCAGGTGTTGATGGTCCGCCGGACCCGTTTCGGACGGGCGATGCTATCCTTCAAGGAGACGAGCGTCAACCGCCGACCCGATCTCCCTCCACAGTTTCGCCGTTCCACCCAGACTGCTTAGGTGGAGCTTGCTACCAGGCGATACCGGTTGCCTCTCAGTGAGCGAACTCCCGGCGTCTCGGTGCTCACGCGGTATATCTCGTCATACGCTCCCGATTCGGCGTGTGGGTCGTGCATCTCTGCGTCGCTCCACTCGGTGTAGTTGACCACCCGTGTTCCATCGAGGCTGAAATGGAAGTGCGCCGAGAGCGCGGCCGGATTTGCCGGTACCTCTTTCGATAGTTCGGTCAATCTATCCGCAAGGTACTGTTGTCGCTCCGGACCGTCCGTGTCGAAGTAGCCGCAGATCAGACTGGTGGGCGTGGCGGCGGAACTCCGCCCGAGGTTCCGATAACTCGGTAGACCAGAGAATTTGCGTTCCCGAACGGCTCGATTCCCGAGCCGACTATCTGCGGGTCATCGGGCTGCTTGTATCTCCGTAGCGACTCGAGGCTCTCCCATTGTAGGTAGAGGAGAACCGACTCGCCTCCGACGCTCGCGAAGCAATACGCGGCAACAAGCCCAGGTGGACGAGCGTGGAAATTCCAGGTTCTCGCGTAGGCATTCGCGATGGTAATTTGGTTGGCCTCGTCAGCTGTATACACCGGCACAATGGTGACGACAGAGGCTCGAGAATCTCGGACACTGGGGAACTGGAGGTTCGGCATATTCTCACTGGTGCTCCTCGACCCAATGGATGATGCGGGCGAGGGTCGTGTCGGCGGACGGCTTTGCGGACCGCACCTCCAGCGCACCCTCCCCGTTCAAGGTCCCAGCGAAGACCTCCGCCCCGGGCTCCTCCACCGGGATCGATCACCAGTTATGGGCGCCTGGTTGATGCTCGAGGCCCCGGTGACGACCTCCCCGTCCACCGGTACCTTTTCACCCGGTCGGACCACGACGATCTCCCCCACCTCCACCCGGTCCACCGGCACCCGCATCTCCTGGCTGCCACGGAGCACCGTCGCTTCGGCGGGCGAGAGGTCCATCAGCGCCTTGATCGCGTTGCGGGCCCGGTCCATCGAGCACGACTCCAGGAGCTGTGCCACGGCGAAGAGGAACATCACCGAGGCCGCCTCCTCCCACTCTCCGATTAAGAGCGCACCAACCGTGGCGAGGGACATGAGAAAATTCATGTCCAGCGGCTGAGACAGCGATGTGTGGCTCCGCCACCAGGGGCGTCTCACGCTTCGCGGTTCTCGAATTCATCGCGCTATCCCTCCGCGCTTCCATTACCCTGCGACTCCACGTTGACCGGCTCAAGCCCAGATCGTATCATTACCCACTGATTCTTTATGTATCAGCAGGCGCTGATATGCAAGACTACGGCTGACCCGATGCTAACTACCGATTTCGCGCAGTCGCTTGCCCTCAAAGCCAAGCTCTTCCGTGGCTTCTCCGACCCGTCGCGGCTGGCCATACTCGAGGCGGTGCGCGAGGCATCGAGGAGCGTGACCGAGATTGTGGAGATTTCTGGCCTGACGCAGTCCAACGTGTCGAATCACCTGGCCTGCCTGCTCGACTGTGGTCTAGTCGAGCGGGAGCAGCGGGGCCGATTCGCCTTTTATCGACTGGCCGACCCGCGTGGTGGGCAGCTCCTTGCCCTGGGGGACGAGATCCTGACCGACGTCGCCTGCGGCGTATATGTCTGCCCCCGCTACGAGGCGCCCGAATGACTGGAGCGCTGGGAACGAAAGGACCTCTGGGGCGAATTATCCAGGTGGTCCTCCTGCTCGGCCTCGGCCTCTCCTCTGTCGAAGTCCTCTGGGCGGACGAAGCTGAGCGAACGGCTTTCCTTACGCCTGAGGCGTCGGTCCCAGCTTCCGGTCCTGAGGCGCCAGCCCCCTCCCTTCCCGATGGGGAGAGCGATGACTGTCCGTGCATGTGCGCCTGCGCGTGCACGAATGCGCAGGCCATAGTTCTCCCCGATCGGATAACCGCCGGCGTCGTCCTGCCGGTCGCGGCTTCTTCGCCGGCTGTGCACCTGTCGGGTCCCTGCCGCCTCTTCCCCGAGCCTCTCCTACCTCCTCCACGGTCGTAGCCCGTCCATCGGCTATCACTCGACAGCCGACTTCCCGGACGCGCGTTTCGCTCCCGGACAGATTCCACACAACCGAGCTACGAAGAATGATCCCGAGAAGACTGTGGACGGGTGCCGTCATGGCATTCCTGGCCGGACTAGCGCTGGTCGCTCCAAGTGTCGCCGCTGGCCAGAATCCCGAGGGCACCCTGCGTGTTCGGGCGATCGCCGGGAACGGACCGGTGGACGCGGCCACCGTGCGTTCCGATGGAGTTGGCTCGCTTACAAACGCAGCCGGCGAAGCGGTGCTCCACCTCCACGCTGGGCCGCACGAAGTCACGGTAGAGAAGCTCGGCTACGCAGATGCGGTCTTGGAGGTGGAGGTCGCCGCCGGCCGCGAGACCCTCGTCGAGATGTCGATGACTGAGCAGGCCGAGGAGATCGAGGGGATCGTGGTGACGTCCACCCGAACGGAGCGCCGCATAGAGGACGAGCCGGTGCGGGTGGAGGTACTGGCACGGGAGGAGGTCGAGGAGAAGCTGCTGATGACGCCTGGCGATATCGCGATGATGCTCAATGAGACGTCGGGCCTGCGGGTGCAGAACACCTCCCCCTCGCTGGGCGGCGCGAACGTCCGCATCCAGGGGCTAAGCGGCCGCTACACGCAGATCCTCTCGGATGGGCTCCCGCTCTATGGCGGGCAGAGCGGCTCGCTCAGCATGCTCCAGATCCCGCCGATGGATCTCGGACAGGTAGAGGTGATCAAGGGCGCAGCATCGGCGCTGTACGGCTCGTCCGCTCTCGGAGGCGTTGTCAACCTGATCTCACGCCGGCCGGCGGAGGACGAGCGGGAGATCCTGCTCAACCAGACCACGCTTGGCGGTAGCGACGGGGTGCTCTGGCTCGCGGACGAGTTGGGCGAGCGGTGGGGATACACTCTGTTGGGGGGCCTCCACCGGCAGGGGCAGGCTGACGTGGACGAAGACGGGTGGTCCGATTTGCCTGGGTACCAGCGGGCTGTGCTGCGGCCGCGCCTGTTCTGGAACGACGGCGCCGGAAGGTCCCTCCTGGTAACCCTGGGCATCACGCTGGAGGACCGCGAAGGCGGGACGCGGGACGGGAGACTCACGCCGGCCGGCACCGAGTTCCCCGAGCAGCTCCAGACGCGCAGAGCCGATGTTGGCGTGATCGGCCGCTTTCTCGTGGCTGGGGGAAGCCTGCTGACGCTGCGCGCCTCCGCGATGGGACAGCGGCACGAACACCTCTTCGGAGAGACGCTCGAGCAGGACCTGCATTCCAACGCCTTCGGCGAGGTCACTTATGGAAGCGAAACCGCTGGGCACATCTGGCTGATCGGTGCTGCGCTACAGCGAGAGAGCTACGAGGCCGACGATGTCGATGGCTTCGACTTCGGCTACACCATCCCCTCGCTCTTCCTGCAGGACGAGTACTCGCCGGTGAGGTGGCTGACACTCGCCGCGAGCGGCCGTCTGGACCGGCACAGCGAGTATGGCCCCTTCTTCAACCCTCGCGTCTCCCTCCTCCTTCGTCCTGGCCAGTGGACCACCCGCGCATCCGTGGGCACAGGGTACTTCGCTCCGACGCCCTTCACCGAGGAAACGGAGGCTGTGGGCTTGGGGCGGTTGGAGCCGCTCGGTGAGTTGCATGAGGAGACCGTGAGAAGCGCCTCCTTGGATGTGGGCCGCGAGTTCGGCGCGTTGGAGGTGAATGGAACCCTTTTCGGCTCCATCGTGGACGACGCACTCCAGACCCAGCTCGCTGGTGATCGCCTCCGGCTCGTGAACGCCGAGGGACCCACGCGGACCTGGGGCGGGGAGTTGCTCGCCCGCTGGCACGCGGAACCGTTCCACGTGACCGCGACCTACACACATCTGCGCTCCACTGAGTCGGATCCGGATGGCGCGGGACGGCGTGAGGTGCCCCTGACTCCGCGCCACGCGGCGGGAATCGTGGGGATGTGGGAGGCAGAGGGACAGGGACGAATCGGACTCGAGCTCTACTACACGGGGAAGCAGGAGCTTGAAGAGAACCCCTACCGGACGATGAGTCGCCCGTATTTTGTCACTGGGCTGCTCGTCGAGCGCCGCTTCGGGAATGCCAGGTTATTCGTCAATGCTGAGAACCTGCTCGACGCGCGTCAGACGGCGTACGATCCCCTGATTCTCCCTGCGCGCTCGCCGGAAGGCCGTTGGACCACTGACGCTTGGGCGCCACTCGAGGGGCGGGTGTTCAATGCCGGGATTCGTTACGAGTTCTGATGGTGGCTTATGGTGGCTATCAACACCAATCGCTGGAATCGGCTCCGCTACACGGTAAGACCCAGAGAGGGCCATTCGCGAGGCCGCGCGGGTACTCCGCGACCCGGTGGCCGCGTCTCGGTCTTCGACAAGTTCGTTCCGGAGGGTCGTTTCGCCTTCAGCCCTCCGACGGGGCCTCAATGTTGTGACGAATGCGCTGTTCTCTGACGTCACCCGGAGGCTGGGACCTCTCCTTGCGGGCACAGGGCTGACAGTCGCGCACCGCGAACCGGCATTTTTTGAGGCGCATTCGAGATCGTGCTGCTCCGAAAGGTGTGACGCCGCGGAGGGCAGCGTGGCGGATCGCGCGCCTTCTCCGAACCATGCCTGAAGCGCAGGGTAAGATGCCGAATCAGGAATTCCACTCGAACTGCTGACGCCGAGATCGTGCTCCATCGCCTGGCCGCCGTGCTCATGCTGCTCAGTATCGCCTTCTCCCAGACGGAGACGGTGATGGGCGTGCTGCGCGACGGCACCGTCCACCACGAGAGCGCCGCCGCCGCGGCGCTGCATGCCCTCAACGGACAGGGTGAGCACGGGCACGAGGACGGTGCGCCGCACGGCCCGAATCACGAGCACGGCACCCCGGCGGACCACTGCACCCACCAACACGGCGCGCACGTCAACCAACGGGCGCCCGAGCTGGCAATCCTCGAGCACACCTTCTCAACGGGGTTCCTTGAACCCCTCCTCTGGCTGGACCGCTTCACCGAGCCGTTCTCTCCCCCTCCGCAGGCGTAGCCACTTCCGGCGGTAGCGGGCTTCGTCCGCCGCCGCGCTTCCGACGTTCCCAGAACATCGAATCCCAGGGCGAAGTGCGCCCGGCCGGTGCGTGAAAGCGCATCCGTCCGTGCGGGCGGCGCACTGGACCACAACGGAAGGGCACCGATGCAACGAACCTGGTTGCTACGAGCCTGTACGCTTGGTCTGTGGGCACTCCTAGCTGGAGTGGCCCCGGCCCCGGCGCAGGCCATTCCACCCGGATACGCCGAGGCGACCCGGGACACCATGACGATTTCACTGGCGGAGGCACACCGGCGGGCGCTGGCGGAGAATCCTGATTTTCTCGCGGAGCGTCAGGATCTCGCGTCCGCTCGCGGCGAGCTCAGGCAGGCGCGGGTTTACTCGTTCAATCCCGAACTCGAACTCCATGCGCCCGGGGTGAGTGAGCAGGCTGGAATTGGAGAGTTCGAACTGACCCTCAGTCAGGAAATCGAGTGGGCGGGACAGCGACGGCTGCGTGTGCGCGGTGCACAGCGTGGGCTCGAGCGGGCGGAAGCCACCGTTCAGGACGCGGCCCGGCGGACCCTCGCGGAGGTCAGCACATCCTTCTACGAGGCCCTCGCCGCCGAGCAGCGACTCGCCGTCGCCCGCGAGATGGTTCAGCTCAACCAGCAGCTGGTTTCGGTCACGCGCATCCAGTCACGCGAGGGCGAGATCAGCATGATGGACGCGAATCTCGCCGAGATCGAGGCCGGTCGCGCTCGCGCGGCGGAGATGGCTGCCGAGCGGCAGCTCACGAGCGCCCTACTGGAATTCCGGCGTCGCGTCGGGCTCGATCCGGAACAGCCCGTCCGGCTCGCGGATGAAGTCGTCGACGCCCCTTCGCCCCTCGCCATGGGGGTCGATTCGCTGATCCGCCTCGCTCTCACGCGCCGTCCTGACCTCACCGCTCGGACCCGGCAAAGAGAGGAGCATGAGGCCCTCGCACTGGCCGCTCGAAGGGAGGCCATCCCGAACCTCCGCGTCGGCCTCTTCCTGGAACGAGAAGAGAGGGTCGTTTTGTCGGGAGAGTCGAACGAGCCCGTCGTCGAAGCCGGACTCGAGTCACCTCGGGTCGGGCTTGGCATCAGCATCCCTCTCCCGCTGTTCCAGAGGAATCAGGGAGTCGTGGATGAGCGCCTCGCGGAGGCCGAGCGGGCGCGACTGAGCCGCCAAGGTGTGGAGCTCACGATCCGTACGGAAGTGATGGACGCCTACCAGGCGTTCCTGGCCACCAGTGTGGAGCACCATGTCTTCGAAGAGGACGTGCTTCAGCCCGCCCGCGCCAACCAGCGCCTCCTGGAGACCGCCCTGCGGGAGGGGAAGGTAGGCCTCCCAACCCTTCTGCTCCTGAGAAACCAGCTACTCGACGCGGAGCTCAGCCACTGGGATTCGTGGCTGGAGGAGCGACGGGCGCTCGTCGCTCTCGGCGCTGCCACTGCTACTCCGAGCACGGACCTTACCTCGAGCGCCGAGGAGGCCCGATGAGCTTACCGATCGAATACCAATCCTGGCACCGTCTGGCCGCCTCGGCACTCATCTTTTCTCTGACGCTTCTACAGGGCTGCGGCGACGATAGCCAGCCGGCAGCAGTCCTCGAGGAGGAGCAGGTCGAGGACGAGATCCACGACGTGGTGGTCCTGGACTCGACGGCTGTCGGGATCGCTAACATCACCCTGGTGCCGGTAGAGACCGTCCAAACAATCGGCCTCCCGGTCACAGGGATTATCACCTACGACGCTAACCGGGTGAGCCACATCGGCCCCCGGATCGATGGCCGAATCGTGCGGCTCGCCGCCGATATCGGTGAGCAGGTCGCGGGCGGGCAGGTGCTCGCAATCCTGGAGAGCCCTGAGGTCGGGCAGATTCGGGCGGACGAGTCCGAGGCGGTAGCGCTCGTGGGCATCGCCCGGGAGAACTACCAGCGGGAGCTCCGCTTGGAGGAGCAGGGCATCTCCAGCCGGAAAGAGCTGCTGGACGCGGAAGCCGAGCTGCGCAGGATGGAAGCCTCCCTAAACAGCGCGCGCCAGCGGCTGCAGGTACTCGGTGCGGGGCAGGGAGAGGGCGGGCAGTTCGCGCTCATGGCGCCCTTCCCGGGAGTCGTAGTCGCCCGCCACGCCAGTCTCGGCGAAATGGCGAGTCCCGCGGACCAGCTCTTCACGGTTGCCAACCTCGACCGCCTCTGGATCGAGCTCGACATCTACGAGCGGGACCTCTCACGGGTGACGCGGGGGCAGGCGGTGGACGTTGCAACCGCGGCCTATCCTGGCCGGACCTTCCCAGGGCAGATCGTCTACGTCGGCGACATTGTCGATCCCGAGAAGCGGGCGGTCCCTGCTCGCGTAGAGATCCCCAACCGGGACAATGTCTTGAAGCCCGGGATGTTCGCGAACGCCCTGATCCGGGTGGGGAGTGCCGGGCCTCCTGTCGCGGTCGTGCCCCAGGAGGCGGTGCAGCAGGTGGAGGGGCGCTCCGTCGTCTTCGTGCCAGGTACCCGACCGGGTGAGTTCCGGGTGCAGCCCGTCGAGGTGGGTGACGCCATCGACGAGGGTCGGGTCCTCGTGATTTCCGGCCTTCAGGCAGGGGACCGCGTGGTAACGACCGGGGCATTCGCGCTGCGCTCCGAACTTGCCGAGGGCGAGATCGGCGAAGCCGGCCACGGGCACTGAAGGAGACATTCATGAGAAAGCTTATCGCCTTCGCGCTCAGGAATCGTCTCCTTGTCCTCGCGCTCACGGCCCTGCTGATCGGTCTCGGCGTCTGGTCCATGCTTCGGCTGCCGATCGACGCTATTCCCGACGTGACGAACGTGCAGGTACAGATCAACACCAACGCGCCGGCGCTATCGCCGCTCGAGGTGGAGCGGCAGATCACGTTGCCCGTGGAGCTGGCAATGTTCGGTCTGCCCAACCTGGAGGAGGTCCGCTCCCTCTCCAAGTTCGGGCTCTCGCAGGTGACGGTGATCTTCGAGGAGGGGACCGACATCTACTTCTCCCGGCAACAGGTGCAGGAGCGGCTCCAGGAGGCCCGGGAGGAGATCCCTGAGGGCTTCGGCACGCCCGAGATGGGACCGATCTCCTCCGGCCTTGGCGAGATCTTCCAATACATGATCGAAGCAGAGCCCGGCTCCCGCATCGACGCTACCGAGCTGCGAACGCTCCAGGACTGGACCATCGCGCCTCAGCTCCGCGGGGTGCAGGGGGTAGCGGAGGTAAACTCCTTCGGTGGCTTCGCGAAGCAGTACCAGGTGCTGGTGCGGCCCGAGGCGCTGCTCCAGTACGGCGTGACACTGGAGCAGGTGCTGGACGCCGTCGCGGCGAACAACGTCAACGCGGGCGGCGGCTACATCACGCAGGGAGCGGAGCAGCTCATAGTCCGCGGTGTTGGTCAGGTGCAGGACCTGGATCAGATCCGCGGCATCGTGGTGGCCAGCCGCGGCGGCACGCCGGTGCGGGTCGCCGATGTGGCGGACGTCGCGATCGGCCACACGATTCGCCAGGGGGCGGTCACCGCCAACGGTGAGGGCGAGACTGTGATCGGCATCGTGATGATGCGGATGGGCGAGAACTCGCGAACCCTCGTCGACGCAGTGAAGGAGCGCTTCGCCGCGGTCGCGCAGACTCTGCCGGAGGGGGTCGAGATGCGGGCCTTCTACGACCGCGCAGAGCTGGTTGAGCGTACCATCGCCACGGTAGAGCGGAACCTGGTGGAAGGGGCGATCCTTGTCGTGGCAGTGCTCTTCCTCCTGCTCGGAAACCTGCGGGCGGCGCTGATCGTGGCGATGGCTATCCCGCTCTCGATGATGTTTGCCTTCAGCGGGATGCTGCAAGCCGGGATTGCCGGGAGCTTGATGAGCCTCGGCGCGATCGATTTCGGGCTGGTGGTGGATGGCTCGGTGGTGATGGTGGAGAACTCGATGCGCCACCTCGCCGAGCGGGACGAGGAGAAGAAGGGGTTCCTGCGCACCGTGCTGGATTCATGCGCGGAGGTGGCCCGCCCCATCCTCTTCGGCGTCGGCATCATCATCGTGGTCTACCTTCCCATCCTGACGCTCGAAGGCGTGGAGGGGAAGATGTTCCGGCCGATGGCGCTGACCGTGGTGTTCGCGCTGGCCGGATCCCTGGTGCTGACCTTCCTCCTGACGCCGGTGTTGATCTCCCTCTTCCTCCGGGGAAAGGTCGAGGAGAAGGAAGTGTGGCTCATGCGCCACGCGAAGCGGATCTATCAGCCGGCCCTGACGCGGACCCTGTCCCACGGGAAGAGGGTGCTTGCGGCCGCGGGGGCACTCGTGGTCGCCGCGGTCGTAGCGATCCCCTTCCTCGGCTCCGAGTTCATCCCGCGCCTGGACGAGGGCGCACTGGCGATCCAGGTACTGCGGCTTCCCAGCGTCTCGCTCGAGGAGTCAGTCCGCCAGTCGACTCTGATGGAGGCGCGGCTCCGGGCGAGCTTCCCCGACGAGATCCGCGATATCGTCTCCAAGACCGGTCGCCCGGAGATCGCCACCGATCCGATGGGCGTCAACATCAGCGACGTCTTCGTCATGCTGACCCCCGAGGAGGAGTGGACTCGGGCTGAAGACAAGGCGGAGCTGGAGGCGCTCATGACGGAAGAGCTGGAGCACATCCCTGGGCTGGTGGCCAGCTTCAGCCAGCCGATCGAGCTCCGAGTCAACGAGCTGGTCGCCGGCGTCCGCAGCGATCTCGCCATTAAGATCTACGGCGACGAGCTGGACGTGCTCTCGACGGTCGCAAACGAGACCGTGGCCGCAGTCTCCTCCTTGGAGGGAGCGACCGGATTCCGGGCGCAACAGCTCTCGGGGCTCCCCCAGCTCGAGATCACAGTTCGGCCGGACCAGCTCGCGCGGTTCGGAATCAACGCCGCCGACGTCATGCGGACCGTGGAGGCGATCGGCGGCGTGGAAGCGACGACGGTTCTGGAGGGGCAGCGGCGCTTCGCGCTGGCGGTGCGCTTCCCGGAGGACGCTCGTAGGAACCCGCAGTCAGTGGCCGGGCTCCTCGTCAGCGCTCCAACGGGCGAGCGCGTACCACTCGGGCAGCTCGCCAGCATCGAGGTCGTGCAGGGCCCCTCTGACATCAGCCACGAGGCCGGAAGCCGGCTAGTGATCATCGAGGGGAACGTCCGTGGCCGCGACATGGGCTCCTTCGTCCAGGACGTGGAGGAGCTGTTCGAGACGGGCTCGGTGGCCATTCCCACCGGCTATCGCGTGGACTTCGGCGGTCAGTTCGAGAATCTGGAGCGAGGCACGCGGCGGCTCATGCTGGTGGTGCCACTGTCGCTCCTCCTCATCTTCCTGCTCCTCTTCGCCACCTTCAACTCGCTTCGGCAGGCGGCGCTCGTTTTCACCGGGATCCCGCTCGCGACGGTGGGGGGCGTGTTCGCGTTGCTGATCAGAGGGATCCCGTTCAGTATCTCGGCGGGGGTGGGTTTTATCGCCCTCTTCGGGATCGCGGTGCTGAACGGCGTGGTGATGGTCAGCTACATCAATGAGCTGCGCGAGCAGGGGCGGCCGCTCGAGCAGGCCGTTCGCGAGGGCGGGATGACACGCCTGCGGCCGGTCCTGATGACGGCGCTAGTCGCTAGCCTGGGCTTCCTGCCCATGGCGCTGTCCAGCGGAGCGGGAGCGGAGGTCCAGCGGCCGCTGGCTACCGTGGTCATCGGCGGGTTGGTAACGGCGACGCTCCTTACCCTTCTCGTGCTTCCCCTACTCTACCTGCTGGTCGAGCGGAGTCACGTCGGGACAGGCCCCGGATCCGCTAAGGCAAAAGAGCTGGAGCTAGCGACCAGGTGATGCGTTAGGGGCAGAGCCCCCATCATAGTGGTCGTGCTCGCTCGCCCAGTCGGCCGGCATCTCCACCGAACCGGCGGCGCGTTCAAGCAGATCCCATGCCCCACCTTCGGGCAGGGGGTCTCCTCGACCGTTACCCCAGACCTTGATCAACGCCCGTTGACGATGCGGATACGCGCAGCGATAATCGGTACGTTTCGGCACATCCGCGATGACTGAAGTAAGAAAGGTCTACGGTCCGGTGCAATCGATCACTCTCGGCTGGCTTCAGGTTGCCGCCTTGCTTGGCGCCGTCCAGGGCCTGTTCCTGGCCGGCGTGCTCGCGACGCACCGAAGTAATCGGACGGCGAATCGTCTTCTAGCGATTGCGTTGATCGCCTTCTGCGTCTTCATGATGACGATCGTCTATCATGCGATGGAGCTGGAGCAGGTGTTTCCGCATTTCTTCGGTGCGGCGTACCCGCTCCCCTTCGTCTTCGGGCCGTTGATCTTCCTGTACGCGGTTACCGCGAGCGACCGGGACCGCGGACTGCGACGATGGGATTCGCTGCATTTCCTGCCGTTCATCGCCGTGGTGATCGCGGCGCTGCCCATCTATCTCATGAGCGACGCGGAGAAGCTCGGGATGTATCAGGAGGTGAGGCAGGGTCTGCTTCCTCCGGTGCTCCGGGTGCTCGATCCGCTGAAGTACGCTTCCGGGCCGAGCTGGCATCAACAGGCGACGCGATCCAGTCGCCTCGATCCGTCTCGACGCGGAGATACAAGCCCTGACGACGAAGCGCCTTCACGCGCACCGGGTGCTCGACCGGCAGCTCGTACCGCTCCTCGACGTTTGGCCCTCCGTCGTTTCTGTGCGCTCACGAAGTAAAGGGAAAAATACGATGAAGCTTCCCGGCTCCAAAGGTGAGCACCAAGTACAGAAGGAATTCGGCACTACTCGCCGGGCGCTGACCTTCTACAACAAACAGATGCTGAATTACGTCAATCCGCTGATGCGCGAGTTCATCGCGCGTCAGGAGATGGTCTTTGTCGCCACAGCGGATGCGCATGGCGCATGCGATTGTTCCTTCCGCGCCGGTCTCCCCGGCTTTGTGCACGTCCTCGACGAAAGGACGCTCGCGTACCCGGAATACCGGGGCAACGGGGTCATGGCCAGCGTCGGCAACGTCGTGGAAAACCCGCACATCGGCATGATTTTCATTGACTTCTTCCAGAGCACGCTGGGCCTTCACGTCAACGGCAAAGCCCAAGTTGTGGAGAACGAGGCTCTCGTCTCGTGGCCGGACGTGACGCCAGCGATGATCAATGCGACCCAGACGACAGGCGGACGCTGTCCAGAACGGTGGATTGTCGTCGAGGTGGAGGAGGCGTACATCCACTGCTCGAAGCACGTCCCGCTTCTGCAAAAGCTGGACAAGGACATTCGCTGGGGCACAAATGACGAGCACCAAAAGGGGGGCGATGCTTTCAGGGCCAAGGCCTGCCAGCGACCTTGGGGCAACGGTCATACGCACAATGAGCAATAGTCCAGCTGGAATCCGGACTTCAGACGTTCTGTCTCACCAAGACCGGGCAGCCTCTCGGACTCCGATCAGCGGCACAGATCCGATCTCCTGAACCGATCCTCCAGTATCTGAAGCCGCTCAAGTGAGGGACTCGACCATGCGTATGCCGTCAGAGCTCGACGCCGCGAAGCATCAGCGACGACGGTTCGCGTGACGATCGAACGACAGCCATGTGAGGAGGACGGTCCCTGCGACTCCGGCAAACAAGACGAGACTTTTCGGACACCGGTGCCGACGGTGGAGAGCAGGCCATGGCAGGCGATGAGGAATCGGGTGTGCTGATCGGCAATCGTAAGCGGATAGCAGTAGAGACCGTCGCTCGTGCGAAAGTGGCCCTTGAAGTCGGCCGTCCATCCCTTCGCTCCACCGACCATAAGATGTGGTGGCGGAACTCGCTTCTTGCCAGTGATGTAGAATATAAGAAGTATACTTATCTCTCATTTATATGAGGGTCAGCCATACTTATCTCTCTCCATGAACCCGAACGAAATCGATAGCGAACTAGCGGCCGCCAATCCGTGGTGGAGAAATCCGGGCCGGTGGCAGGAGTCGGACGTGCAACTCCGAAAGGTGATGCAGTCCGCTCTCGATTACGACCCTCGGCCCCTGGACAATCTAACATCGGGCGGGCTGTACATCCTGCGCGGACCGCGTCGGGTCGGAAAATCGACAGCCCTGAAGAAGCTCATTGCCCGACGACTCGACGCCGGGACTCCGGCGAGAAACATCTTGCATGCCTCGGTAGAAGGTCGCACCGCTCAAGATGTGGTAGATATTGTTCGTCGAGCTTCCATGACGTGGCTTGGCGGAGCCCCTGGAGAACGTCTCTGGGTGATCGACGAAATAACTGGAGTCGACGGGCCGTGGCCTGAGAACATCAAGCGTCTACGCGACAGCGATCCGCACTTCTCTGCGGATACGGTGATTCTGACCGGCTCGTCGGCGGCCAAATTTGAAGAGGCACGTAAGCAACTGGCGGGGCGGAGGAATGCGGATCGGAGTGACCGGTCGCTGTTCCAGATGGGGTTCGTGGACGTTTGCCGCGCGCTGGGCGTTGAGTTGCCCGAGTCTCCCCGTCTCCATCCTGCTAAGCTGGCAGACCCAGAAATCGTCGCAGAGGTCGTCTCGCAGATGCGGCCGTGGTTGTCAGCACTGGTGGATGCGTGGGATCGATACCTTCAAATTGGCGGGTACCCTCAGGCAGTAGAATTTGAGTTGCGGGCACCCGGAGGGGCTGGTGAGGTGACACTGCGGGATGCCCTTTGGGACGTGGTTCACGGGGATGCTTTTGAAGGTTCGGGACTGACTCCTACTCAGACCCAGACAATCCTTCGATCGGTCACCTCATCCCTGAGTTCACTCTACTCGGTGCAGGGATTGGCTGAGGTTGTCCCGTTTCAGTGGACAGGGTGAGGCTTGGGCAGTGGCGGTGGGGGGCGCGAGTTTTCCACGCGCTGCGAGGAGAGCACCCCCAGGTGCAGCTCCCCGCAGCAGCGTGTGGAAAACTCGGCCGGCCCCCCGGCGTTTCACGCTCAAGCCGCGCGGCCATTCATCCTCTCGTAGTTCTGGGGTGAGGCGTAGTCCAGGGCCGAGTGCCGACGATGGGTATTGTACCATTATGCCGACACCCGGATTATTCCGACTCGGGGGTGATCTTGCTTGGGGCAGCAGGGAGTGAGTCGGCATAATCAGACGCCTTTGAGAAAGTCGAGCAGCTCGTCGCTGGCGCGGAATCGACGGTACCCGTTCTCGACCGGGGAGATCCGGGAGAGTGCCTCCTCCCTGCTGGCCAAGTCCGCGTGGAGGTAGATCATTGTCGTTTCGACGGATTCATGGCCGAGCCAGAGAGCAATCACCGAGAGATCGACGCCGGCCTGGCGCAGCTCCATCGCGGCCGTATGCCGGAGCACATGGGGTGTGACGCGCTTCTCTCGTAGCGAAGGGCAGGCCAGGGCTGCCCTTTCCGCATGCCTGGTGACGATCTTCTCCAGCGCATCCAAGCTCAGCACT
>WHSP01000220.1 GCA_009380025.1 Gemmatimonas sp.
CCACTTTATTCTGCGCGTGTGTGTCAACGTGCCGCCTTCCGTACCCCGATGGACCGAGCGGTTGCATTGGGCTGTTGCTTCCCCGCTCGTACAAGCCTTCGCCCCTTTTGCACAGGCTCGGCATCCATATCTCCCCGCACGCCGGTTCCCACGGGGTTGTGTTTCGAGGCTGCAAAGTTCGCTTTATGCTACGGCCCGCTGACTTGCTCGCCCTACTCCGGCAAGGACTTTTACTCCCGAGCTTTCACCTCCGGGGTCACCCCCGAGAGATGTCGAGTATCACTACACGGGCTTACAGCCAATTCCCGCGACCGGACTTTCACCGGCTACACACGCAGCGTTATGGGCTGCGAACAAAAGGCACAAGAAGGGAAACGCCAGTGAGACCGAGGGAGCGAAATGACGCTCGTGAAGTCCGGAGAGACACAGGCGTCCTCTGCAGGTGCGTAGTCGAAACGGTGAAGTGGTGGTTTCGTTTCTTATGCTTCTTGTGCCTTTTGTGGCCAAGTTCTGCCTCTTGTGGCCAGGATCGTGAGCACCACGAACCCCCCGAGGCGTGAACGTCGCGGTCCGGCTGTTCTCGCTGACTGTTCGCACCGCCTGATCCGCCGCCCGGAGGCCTGCCTGGGAAGCATCACCTCGTACGCCGCCGCGATCTGATGCCGCCGCGGCTCGACCGGCGAAGTATAGATCCCCAACGCGTTCACTTGCCGCTCCATCCTCACCGCCACCATCTTGACCGGGATGCAGTCTGCCGCGCTCCACGATGATGCATGCCGCCACGGAGCCGCCCTCACACGACATCCGTTCGCCGGGATCCGCCCCCCCTCGAACCCTTCCCTCGTCATGAAGAGTCCGCGTACCCTCCTGCTGATCGCCCTCCTGCTGATCCTCGTGGGCGGGATCCTCGCCTGGCGCACGCAAACGGCAGGCGGGAGGGTATCGGTACGCGACCTTCGCTGGGTCGCGCCCTCCGGGCAACGGATGAGCGGCCTCCTCTACGTCCCGAACGGGGTCACTGCCGAGAACCCGGCACCAGGAATCGCCGCGATCCACGGCTACATCAACTCCCGCGAAACGCAGTCGGGGTTCGCGATCGAGTTCGCCCGCCGGGGGTTCGTCGTGCTGGCGGCAGACCAGACGGGACATGGATACTCGGACCCGCCCGCGTTCAGTGCCGGCTTCGGCGGTCCTGCTGCCCTGGCCTACCTGCGCAGCCTCGACTTCGTCGATACGCTCAACATCGGCCTCGAGGGACACTCGATGGGCGGATGGGCCGCGGGGATGGCGGCTTCCGCGCTACCCGATGGCTACCGGTCGATCGCCCTCGTCGGCTCCTCCACGGGGACCCTCGGAGTTCCAGACGGCACACCCGAATGGCCTCGCAACCTGGCGGTGATCTTCTCCGTCTGGGACGAGTTCTCCCAGACCATGTGGGGCACGCCGATCGCCCGTGACGTTGCGATGGCGCCCAAGCTTCAAGCCGCGTTCGGCATCGAGGAAGAGATCCAACCCGGACGTATCTACGGCTCCATCCCCAACGGTACCGCCCGAGTCCTCTATCAACCGCGAACCAACCACCCCGGCGACCACCTTTCGACCGAAGCGATCGGCAACGCAGTCGAGTGGTTCCAGATGACCCTCGACGGCGGATCGGACCTCGCCCCCACGAATCAGATCTGGTACTGGAAGGAGGTCGGAACCCTGCTGTCAGCGATCGGAATGGTGCTTCTGCTCTTCCCCGTCGCGCTGATGCTCCTCCGGACCGACTACTTCGCCGACCTCGCCTCGAAGCCGGCTCCGTCGATTCCGACCAGACGTCCGGGCTGGTGGGCCAATGTCGTGATTGCCGCCCTCCTCGGACCGCTGACCCTCTTCACCTTCAAAGGGCTCCCCGAACGGCTGGGGTGGCAGCCCAGCGCCCTCTTCCCCCAGAGCATCACGAACGGTGTGATCGCCTGGACGACGACGGTCGGCCTGCTCACCCTCGTGCTCCTTCTCCTCTGGCATTTCGTGTTCAACCGGAAGGCGGGAGCCACGAGCGATCAGTACGGGCTGACATGGAGCGGGACGTTCGTCTGGCGGCGCTTCGCCAGGTCCATCCTCTTCGCCCTCCTCCTCGTCGGCGCGGGGTACGGCACCCTCCTCCTCACCGCGTTCCTCTTCCAGACCGACTACCGGTTCTGGGTCTTCGCCGTCAAGCCGTTGAGCCCGCTGCAGTTGCGAACGGCGATCATCTATTTCGTTCCGTTCGCTTTCTTCTTCCTCGTCCTTGATATCGTCGCCTACGCTCAACTGAGAAGGAGCGATTGGTCGATGCGGCGGACACTGATCGTCACCACCGCGGTCCTCGCCGGCGGCTATCTCCTCCTGTACCTGGCCCAGTACGTCCCGATGGCCCTCAACGGGACGATGGCGATCGCCGATGAGCCACTCTGGACGATCATCTCGTACCAGTTCCTGCCGATCATGACGATCGTCGGGCTGCTCTTCGGCTTCCTCAACCGGGAGTCGGGAACGGTCTATCCGGGGGCGTTCGCTGCGGCGATGTTGGTATCGTGGATCGTGGTCGCCTCGCAGGCCACACACGTCCCGCTGTAGGAATGCCGCGCGAACCGTGGCGCGCGCTGGGGCAGGAGGCAGGGTTTCGGTCCCGGAGGCTCCAGGCCGACGTCCTCACGGTGGATCTCACGCTCTGGATGTCCGGGAACGAATCGATCGGCGGCGGTCTGGAAGGATGAAGTTCCTGCCAGCGTGTGACTCCCAACACGAGGAGCCGAGAGCATGAACCGACGGACCTTCGCCTTGGCGATTGGCTGCGTTCTGGCCGGCTGCAATCCCATCGACCACGCAGAACGTCCTCATTCGCCGCCACACGGGGCGACCTGATGGTTTCCGAGGAACTGTGCCACGAGTTCGGCACGTTCTCGTCGATGAGCAGCAGCATCGCTGATAGTCGGCCGGCCAGTCGCGGCTATGCGGCCGAACGTCGACGTGATTCGAAGTCTATTGCGGCTGTGATGTCCGCGAGCTTTAGACGTGGGTATTCCTTGATTATGTCCTCAGCTGAATAACCAGCTTGGTGGAAGTGCCAAACGGCTGACGTGGGGATGCGCGTTCCTGCCACGACCCAAGCGTGGACCACGTACCGATTCCGACGAAGCTGCCCGATTTCATCCGGCTGACGATCGCGAAGGCGGTCCGCAGCCTCGCGCATCTCATTGGCAATTGGCTCTAGATCTACGGGCAGCACCTGTTGGCCGGCACCGCGACGTTCGACAGCAACGCCCATCTCGGGGTCGAAGAAAACGACCATTCGACCATTGAGCGCAAAACGAAGGCTGGACCACGGCGTGTCGTGTCTATCCTTGAGCCAAGCACCCACTCGACGAAGTTCTTGGAGCGGAATCCGATGTCGGTTCCTCAGGATAGCGATCGTCCTCAGCCCGACGACGTCTCGGAACGAATAGATGCGCCCGAACGCGCGACGCTTGTACTCGTCGAGCAGGGTTGGGGAGAAGAAGTCGGTCTTGTCCCAATACCTCAGCTGGCGTGCCGAGACGCCGGTGAGCCTACATACGTGATCGGCTGTAAATGCAGCTAGCTCGGCCATTTAGCGGACTCGTGGATCGAGGGTTCCAGGTGCAACAGTCATGCAAGGGCGGTCACGACGACGGTTTCGGGCCGTCTAACGCCCTGTCGCTAAGCGGCCGGCCACAGAACTCACCACATGCGCAAGAGCATAACCGGTCCGCTTGAGCGACTTGTTAGGGCTCGCGTCGCGCGAGCATCGTCACAACCGACGCCTTCAGCTGAGGAACGTCGCGCTCTACCACCGACCAGATCGCTCCAGATCGATGCCGAGGTAGTTGTGCACCAACACATTCCGGAACCCTGATATCGCGCGCCAGTCGACGCCCGGCTCGTCGGCTTTCGCCTCGAACGACAAACGCTGCGTCGATTCGGCCAACGTTTGAAGGTTGCGTAGCACTGCGTCCTACAACGTGTGAGACCCGAGGAAGTCGTCACGACCGCCACTCGTGTTCTCCTCGATCCGGCGAATCGACTCAATGATGTGTTGTAGGTAAACGGCGTTATCCTTCACACCGTCACCGACTCTTCCAGGATGCGGTCACGAAGTTCAGAGGTAAGTCCACGGAGGGTCACGACGTCAACCCGGCGGCCGAGCGCCTCTTCAAGATCGCTTACGAGTCCGCCCGGAAACCAGGGAGAGGTCTCGGGTCCCGGCTCGACCAGAAGGTCCAGGTCGCTGTCGGGTCGCGCCTCCCCACGAGCGAACGAGCCGAACACGCGTACGCTCTGAACTCCGTGGCGCGCGGCGATCTCTCGGATCAGGTCGCGATGAGGGATATCTTGGGCTCGAAGGATCATGTGATAACAGCTCAATCAAGGGACGCTTCAGTACCATGCGCCCCCAAGTCGTGCGAAGCAAGGTATCGGCGAGCCCTAACGCCTGAACTAAACCGCGCCGCGAAGCAGCGTCGGTTTGAATGAAATTGTTGGGCCGCAGACAGCGCACGTGCCCTTGGCAACGCCATGCCGAAATCATCAACACGGAAAACAGGAGGAGGCCGTTGCCAGGCTGCGCGTGATCGGCGCTCTTCAAAGAGGGATGCTCATGGGCACCCCACCCGTGAAGGCAGAGCAAGACCGTTCCATCCGAGTCGAGGATTTGATCGAAGTCGTCATGAGCGGGAGCCGTCTCCGGCAGGCCAAGTAGCGACTGGTACCATTTGGAGCTACCAGGCACATCGTCAACCCCGATGATCGTCCATGTGCGCCTCATGAGAGTCCTCCTACGGCCCAACGCCCTTGGCTTCAGCGGCCGGCGGCCACACCAATCCAGACGTCACTCCGATGGCTGGCCGCCGGTCCGCTGCAAGCCATTGTTAGCTGGCTACTTGGCATAGTCTTCCGCACCAATAAAATGGAGCGAGACGTACGGCTGCCTGCCCACCACCCAGCTGTCGTGAGGTATCGGCGGAATGTAAAACAGCGTGCCGGCGGTGAGTTCCTGCACCGCCCCGTCCTCAAACGCTGCGGTGGCCGTTCCAGCGAGTACAAGCCCAACGTGCTCGACGGAGCAGAAGCGCTGGCCACGTGACGGTCCGACATGTTCCGACCATTTCCATCCGGGCTCATAGGTCGCCCGCCCGATTGTCATGCCGCCGATGTGGACGAGTTCGAACTTACCCTTCTCCATGTGGCGGGCTTCGTCGGGGTCTTCGAACCGCTTGAGGACGACATCCATCTGATCTGGACTCATAATTCTCCGTTCCGCTACCAGCTAACGCCACGGGCGTTCACCCGCAGCTGCGTGCGAGCGTACCTCGTGTGAGCCGGCAGGAGAAAACGGCTTGTTAGCCGGAGATGTAGGCGCGCGCACGGCGTGCCACAAAGTCGCGAACGTCGGCGAGCGCCCCGAGCCACTCCGAAATCCGGGTGCCGTCCTCGGTGTGCGTCGCCCGTTCTCGCACCAGCTCATACGGGATCGCATCCGCGTCGCCGTCCACGCTGGCGGCATCTCCTCGCCGACAAGCAGCTGCTGCTGGATCACCACGTCGGCGCCGTACCGCCACGCGACCCACCAAAGTCGGCCTGCCTCCACCGTGAACACCGAAGTTGGCTCCCCGACGAGCAGGCGACGCGCGCCGTGAATCCATTGGTGCTCGTAGTCTGCGGGCTGCCACCACTCGATCGGCGCGATGAACCGTTCCTCAAGATCACCGAGCACCGAGAGACCCCACCGACCACGCCATCCATCCTCGTCGACGTCGGACGGCTCGGCAGTCAGAAACCTCAGGTCGAACATCG
>WHSP01000221.1 GCA_009380025.1 Gemmatimonas sp.
AGGTTGGCCCGTACCCGGCGTCGGCAAAGCGGGAGACGAGGTCCTCGGCGTCGGCCTCCGCGGACTCGAGCGTCGTGCCGGGCGCGAGTCTGGCGACGGCCGACAGGTGGTGGCCGCCGAAGTTCTCGCTCGCGGGGTCGAGCTGGCGTGGAATCCAGACATCGATCTCGGGCGAGGGGAACTCGTACCCGCGCGGCATCACCCCGATGACCTCCCAGGATTCACTGTTCATCTCGACGACGCGCCCGAGAATTTCCGGATCCTCCCCGAAGACGGACCGCCAGAGCCCGTCGCTGATAAGCGCGACCTGGGGACCGTCCGGCACGTCCTCCTCGGGCGCGGGCAGACGGCCGCGCTGCGGGAGCGTGCCGACGGCCTGGAAGGCGGAGAGGGTCATCGCGCCCACGTCGACCTGCACCGGAGCTCCTTCGCCGGTGAGCGCCCACTGGAGCGAGCCGCCCGTGTAGCCGCCGAAGTGCTCGAACGAACGGTTGTTCTCGACGAAGTGCCAGTAGCCGCGGTCCGAGTACGGCAGGTCGCCCGTGCGGCCCGGCGCGGGGATGGTATGGGTGACGACCGTGACCAGCCGGTCGGGGTCCGGATACGACAGCGGGCGCAGGAGCACGCCGTCGACCACTGAGAAAATGGCCGTGTTCGCACCGATCGCCACCGCCAGGGTCAGGAGCACTACGGACGTGAAGCCCGGCGCCTTGAGCAGGGAGCGCAACGCGATGCGGACGTCGGCGGCAAGGGAAGAGAACACGGGATGGCTCCGCGTGTGGGGGGTGGACAGCGTCTCGTGTTACGACGAGGACGGTCGGCCAAAAGTTGCCGTGGATCGTATCCGACGGCACGCGCGCCTGCCATCGCCAGCGGCTGGCCCGCCCGGACGGCAGCTTGGGGGACCATCGCTCCCCGGCCCTCGAAGACCTTCGACGGAGCGCGCTTCTCCACTATACTGACGCGCTTCTTCGCTGTCAGCCCCGCTGACTTTGCTGGAGCGCGAGGACGCGTGTCCGTTTGCCGACGAGGAGGTTCTGCTGCTCCGTCATGGCCTCACGCTCGCATTCGATCCGCAGGCGCACCCTCCGGATCGCCTCCGCCTTCGCTTCCCCGTCTTCCTCCAGGTATCCGGTCTCGGGAACGTCAGGGTCGTCTACGCGCGTGAGCGCGATGGTGAACTTCATGTGTGGCCTATCCGCGGACTAGGCCGCGTTGACGGCCGGCGGGGCGGGGTATAGTGTATACGCCAGGCCGGTGTCCCGGACACCTGCCCACAATCTCCTTCAAACCACAATCAGGCGGAAGCGAGTCCCCACGAGCGCCATCGGCTGACGTGGCGTCGCGACTGAACTGATAGTTGTGCGGATCACAGGGTGCGTGGGCACCTTGCCGTAGGCTATCCAAACGACCACAGGTCGAGGTCGGCAGCAAGGGGCTGTCGACTCGGCTTTCGATAGATCAAGCAAGTCTCCACCTCTTGTCGTCGGGCGGGGAAGGTCTATCGCCCTTCCCGCAGCCTGAGCCTTACCGGTGCGTTCCGGTATTGTTTCCTCACCAATCGCCGGACGACAGCGGCGGTCGGTCGCTCGAGGGGGCCGAGTGGCCCTCGGCTCGTACACTCTTCTTCGGAGGTGCTTTGTGATCGCACGTGGTCATCCCTTCAGGTCCCTACTGTTCGGCCTCCTATTGGGGGTTGTCACGGTCGGCTCGGGATACGCCCAGTCAGGAACCGTGACCGGTAGCGTGATCGACGCCCGCACCCTGCAACCAGTCGGATCGGCGCAGGTGTTCAACTCGGAGCTCGGCATCGGAGTATTGACGCGCGACGACGGTCGCTTCCTCCTCGCGGACGTTCCCGCCGGCACGCATACGTTTTCAGTGCAGCTGATCGGGTTCCGCGAGGCCAGCCAACAGGTCACGGTCGCCGCGGGCGAGACGGTCACAGTCAACTTCGAACTCGCGGAGGATGCCCTCGCGCTCGATGCGGTCGTCGTGACGGGTACGGCCGGCGGGACGCGGCAGCGGGCCGTGGGGAATGTGGTCGGTCGGGTGGACGCGGCGGCGATCACGGCCGTCTCGCCCGTCCAAACGGTGCAGGACTTATTGGCCAGCCGCGAGCCTGGTCTCAGCTTCGCGCGTAGCTCGGGTAACATCGGCACCGGGTCGCAGATCCGGATCCGCGGGGTGTCGAGCCTCACGATGAACTCTCAGCCGCTGATCTACGTCGATGGTGTACGGGTCGACAACCAGGGTGCGGCAGGTCCTGATATCCGCGATGGTCGGCAGGTCTCCAAGCTCGATGATTTCAGCCCCGATCAGATCGAGAGCATCGAGGTCATCAAGGGTCCGGCGGCGGCGACGCTGTACGGAACGGAGGCGTCGGCCGGCGTGATTCAGATCATCACGAAGAAAGGTGCCTCTGGCGCTCCTCAGTTCGATGTCTCGATTCGTCAGGGCACCTCATGGCTTCAGGACGCCTCAGAAAAGATCGGCACTTCGTGGGGACGCGATCCGGATACCGGCGAGGTGCTCAGCTTCAATATCTGGGACGCGGAGAAGGCAGCCGGGCGGCAATTCTTCGACAGCGGTCACCTGCAGAGTTACTCGGTCAGCATGCGCGGGGGTACGGACGCCATTCGCTACTACGTCTCGGCCGATCTCGACGACAACGTCGGCATCGTCGACTACAACTGGGACGAGGGGCTCAGCACCCGCGCCAACCTCACGATCATTCCGTCGTCGACGATCACGATGGACCTGAGCACAGGATATGTCGGGGCCACGACTAGCTTCATGCAGCAGTACACGGGCTACGGGGCCTGGGAGCAGGCGCAGTGGGCCAGTCCGGTCGGCCAGGATCGCGCGCTGCGCGGCTTCCTTCGCGCTCGTCCCGAAGAGATCGCCAACGTTTCGGCGACCCGGGAGAACACCCGGTTCACGACGAGCGGTACGATCACCCACCAGCCATGGGAGTGGTTGACTCAGCGGTTCATCGTCGGAACGGATGTCAGCCAGGAAAAGAACGAGATCCTCTTTCCCAGGCACCCGGACGGCGCGAATCACGATTTCCTCGGGCTCTCTCTCGGCACGATCATCGTCGAGAAGCCCTACACTCGTTACAACACTGCGGACTACGCGATCAGCGCGCAGTACGGGTTGAGCGACGACTTGCGCTTCACTTCGTCATTCGGCGCCCAGTACTACGATCGGTTCGAAGAGGTGGTCCTGGCAGATGGTCAGGTATTCCCGTCGCCTGCGATCCGCTCGCTCGGCGGCGCCGCATCGACGACGTCGAGCTCAACGCAGGTTCAGAATAAGTCGGTGGGCATGTATCTCCAGCAGGAGATGAGTCTGCAGGACCGCATCTTCCTGACCGCCGCGGTCCGCGGCGACGACAACTCGGCGTTCGGTTCGAACTACGATGCCGCGATCTACCCGAAGTTCTCGGCGACCTGGGTCATCTCCGAAGAGCCGTTCTGGCGTTGGGGGAGCGTCGTCAACTCGCTGCGGCTCCGCTCTGCGGTCGGTAAGGCGGGGCGCCAGCCCGACACGTTCGCTGGTGTGACACTGTATGCGCCGCGAACGGGCCCTGGGGGGAACCCGGCCGTCAGCCCCGACTTGCTCGGGAATCCCGATCTCGGTCCAGAGGTGAGCACCGAGATCGAGGCCGGCTTCGACGCGGCTTTCCTGGACGATCGCATCTCGACGCAGTTCACCTATTACCGGCAGAACATCAAAGACGCCCTGTTGGACGTTCCGGTACCCTGGAGCGCCGGCTTCCCGGGTTCGCAGTCCGTCAACCTCGGTGAACTGTCGAATTGGGGTTGGGAGTGGGCGGTCGACTCGCGGGCCTTTGAGAGCAGAAGCGTCGCGCTCGATGTCGGGTTCGCGCTCTCGAGCACCCAGAACCGGATCGAAGATCTGGCTGGCCAGGCGGAGACGAACTCCATCCGTCAGGGCTACAACTACCCGCTCATGATGCGGCGCCAGGCGGTTAGTGCCGAGTTCGATGAAGACGGCCGGGTGACCGGTGAAAACCTGCTCTGCGATGCGGGAACGGCCGATTATCGGCCCGGCGGCGAGACGGTACCCTGCGACGAGGCCCCGGTCCTGGTCTACGAGAACGGCTTCGGCGTTCCGGTCCATGAGGGCAACTTCAACGCAACGATCACCCTCTTCAACAACCTCCGGCTCCATGGCCTCGTGGACTGGCAGGGTGAGCACTACCGGACGCTCACGGACGCGAGCTGCCGCCACACCTGCTTCGGCACCTCCGAGGTCGCCGTCAAACGCGACGAGCTGGACGAGCCGTGGGCGCCTTTCGCGGTCGCCGCCATCGACGGAGATCTCTCGTCGTCGCCCTATACGAACACGTTCGACGCGTCGTTCGCTCGGGTGCGCGAGCTCGGCGCTTCGTACAACCTGCCAGAGTCGCTCACCAGTCGACTACGGGCGTCCCGCGCGTCGCTCAACGTGTCCGCGCGCAACCTCTGGTTCCTCTATCGGGCCCAGACGGACATCTCGGGCGCGCCGGTCCACGATCCGGAGGCCCGCGGTCTCGCCCAAGGGGGTGCAGAGGGTGGCGGCGGCAACGTGAACACCGGCTCCAACTCGAACGTTCCGCCGCTGGCGACGTTCCTGGTGACGCTTCGCGCCTCGTTCTGAGGTCGAGTCGACTTTCTGAAACGTCAATGAAGACTGGAGAAATAGAGATGCAGAAGTGCAACAGGAGAGGGTCCCGTCGGTGCCTCGCGAGGCTGGCCACCGTGGTCGTGGCCATCGGGACGGTCGGTGCGTGCGACAGCGCCCTCGAGGTCGAGCTCCCGGGGAATCTGGTCGAGGAAGATCTCTTCCAACCCGAGTCGGCGGAATTGCTCGTCAACTCCGCCATTGCTGATTTCGAGTGCTCGTACTCGATGTTCACCGTGCTTACCGCCTCGATGGAAGACACCTGGTGGCGCGCGACCGGTTACTGGGGAAATTGGGCGGAGTACCGGCAGGACCGTCCCGGTACCGCCGAGTGCGCGACCGACGACACGAACACCGGATGGGCGGCCGGGTTCCAGCAGTCTCGTTTCGTCGCCGAGACCGCCTACGAGAAGATCACTGAGTGGGGCGACGAGGTCAGCGACTCAGAGCGACTACTCGCGACCGCTGCAACGTACGCCGGTCTGGTCTATCAGGTCCTCGGCGAAACGTATTGCGAGTTGACCGTCGATACCGGACCCCTCATGCAGCCCGACGAGGTGCTCGCGGTGTCGGAACAGTGGTTCAGCACCGCTCTGGATCACATGGGGAACGGGGACTTCGAGATCGTCAGCACCGAGAGCCTTAGGCAGCTCGCGTTGTTGGGTCGGGCTCGCGTGCGGCTGGCCCTAGGCGACCTCGCCGGTGCCACGGAGGACGCGGCGCAGATCTCGTCCGACTTCGTCGCCCATGTCACACGGGACGGCTCGGTCCGGCCACGATGGAACCACGTCTACCGCGCGCTCAACGTACAGGGCTACTCGGCGATTGCCGATGTCGTACGGTGGCAGGGCGGACCCGTCGAATTCACCGGCTACCGCGACCTCACCATCGATCCCAACGGCATGCCGACGATCGCGAACGGCGTTCCCGATCCGCGTGTCCCCGTGCTGTATTTGAACGAGTTCCTGCAGGACGGCGTCACCGATAACTACGCGCAACAGAAGTACCTATCGTACGACGTTCCCATTCCGATTGCCCGCTGGGCCGAGGCGCAATTGATTCTGGCCGAGATCGAGGGTGGTGCGGCCGCCGTCGGGCGGCTTAAC
>WHSP01000222.1 GCA_009380025.1 Gemmatimonas sp.
GATAAAATTTGATCTCCGGATGCTTGTCGAAGTACTCGCCGATGTTCGGCCAGATAAAATAGTCCGACAGCTGGCGGCCGAATTCTTTCTTGAGGTCTTCAGGCAGAAACGGCATGTATGCCGGCTCGAACACCCCAATCTCTTTCCAACCCTGATGGCCGTAAATCAGGTCCGTCTTGCCCCACTCCTTGTACTCCGCTTCGGTCAGCCCCGTCAGGGTCCACGGCGGAATGGCCACAGCCGTCACGCCCCGCTCCGCCCACGCTTCTTTCACCGCCTCCCACACGTCCGGATTCTGTGCCCACTGGTGAAACACATGCACCGTCTGGCCCCGCTGGAGCTTCCCCAGCGGCGCCCGCCCGTACACCTGGCGCACCGCAATCCGCGCCGCTTCCAGCAACTGGTCCTTCGTCGGCTTCACCAGATAGCGCGGATACGCAGGCTTCGGATACCCATCCCCCGCCGGCGCCTGCGCCGACACTAACCCGAGGCCCGCCAGCCCGCCCACGAAAACCGATACAACCAGCCCGCCGAACCATCGCGCCGGGAGTTGTCGCTTACACCCTGCCATAACGCCTCCCAGAATGCCGGATTTCCAGGCGCGCTTCCCTGAGGACGCGCGCGCGTCTGATACCCGTCACATCCTACACCAACTCCTACACCAGCATCGATGCCGGGTCTGCTCTGCCGCAACCGCTACTAGTGAACCCGCACAGCCAGCTGTACTTGCCGGGGGCGTCCAGAGGCTTCGAATGCCGCGAAGTCCCATTGCCGGAACCCGGAGGCACCGTGTCACCCTTCTGGAGCTTGCCCAGCGGCGTCCGGCCGTAAGGCTGACGCACCGCAATCCGCGCGGCCTGCAGCAACTGGTCCTTTGTGGGATTGACGAGAAAACGTGGATACGCGGGCGCGGGATAGGCTTCGCGCTGAGGCACCTGGGCAGACAGTAAACCCGCGCCAGCCATGCCGCCCACCAGAACGGCCAATGTCAGTCCCCGGAGCCACCGCTTCGACCCATGACTATTACGCCCTGACATACAAGACCTCCGTCTTCTGGAATATCGATGCGCCGCCTCCGGCTGGCTGTGGCGCCCCTTCTTCCCGCGTCCGAATCCGAGCCGCTGCGGGATCCAGCTGTTCGCGTTTCGAGAAGGGCTCGCAATTTGCCGGCGCGCGCCCCTTGTTGGAACGCGCGCGCCGGCAGCATCAACTAGAACGTGAAGCGCACGCCGAGCTGTACTTGCCGGGGCACCGTCGAGAGGCCCCGAATCCGGCCGGCCGAGGGATTCGGCTGCCCGGTCGGCAGCAACACGCCGCGACGGACACCACTCGGCTGGCCGAAGTTGGCGCGGTTCAACAGGTTGAAACCCTCGATCCGGAATGTGAGCCGCCGGTCGCCCCAGAAGGTGAAGTTCTTGGAGAGCGCCCCATCGAGCGACACGATACCGGGGCCAATAATCGTGTTCCGGCCGAGGTTGCCGAAGAACCCCGCCGGCTGCAACTCAAAGCCGGACGCGTCGAGATAGGCGTCCGGATCGCGCGGATCGACGATGGGATTTCCCGACGCCCCGGGTTTGAGATTCGGCACCTCGAACAGGTTCTCCGTGGCCAGATTGCGCGACCGGTTGAACCCCAGGCTCGCCGAAATCGGCCGCCCCGACTGCACCGCCAGGACGCCGGAGAGCTGCCAGCCGCCAACCAGCGCGCCGGGGATGCCCCCGAGCTCCTGGCCCGGCAGCCTCCACAGACCGTTGATCACCAGGTTGTGCCGCCGATCATGCAGAGCCAACGACCAATTGCGCGACAGGTCGTCCGGATCGATGCTCGCGAATTCCCCTTCGCCAATCGTGGCCGTGAACGTCTGCGTTCCGTCATCCATGTTCTTGCTCAAGGTGTACGACGCGCCGAACTGGAAGCCCTGCGACAGCCGCTTCGTCACGTTCATCACCAAGGCGTGGTATTCCGATGACCCCGTGGTCTGCTGACGACGGTCACCTGCCCATCGCGGGTAGCGGCGCTCCAGGCCTGCCGGGAAGAACTTCCGGCCGTCCTCGAGAATGACCGGAAGCGCAGAATTGCCCTCCCGAACATTCATTAGGTCCTTTCCCCGCGAACCCATATACCCGATCTGCACAGCCATCGTATCGCTCAACTGCCGCTGCAGGTTGAGGTTGAACTGCGTCATCAGCGGCGTCTCGAGATAGTAGTCGAGCGACCCAAGGCTGAGAGTGAGCTCTGACGGATCCAACGCGGCGATCGTCGGGTAGGCCTGCGCAATCGGCAGACCCGTGACTTCGCCACGACTCCCGTATGGCGGGGAATTCACGGCGGGAAACATCCAGTACTGCGACATGACCTGATCGTAGAACAGACCGACCCCCCCTCGGACGCTCGTCCTGCCATCAGCCGTCGGACTCCAGGCAAAATTCACCCGCGGGGCAAAATTGCGCAGCGACGGATTCTCAAACGGTTTCCCGACCGTCCAGGTATCGTCCCCCATGGTACGGACCACGGCATACCTGTTGTTCACTTCGTAGGGTTCGGTGATGAACTCGTACCGCAATCCCGCGTTCAGGCTCAGACGGGGATGGACCCTCCAGTCATCCTGAACGTAGAGCCCGATCAAGTTCTGCCGAAAGTCGCGAATACCGTCCGCTTCGGCCAGGTGGCCCTGCACCGAAGTTGTCTGCCCGGTCAGGAAATTCTCCAGGCCGCTAAAAATGAACCGACCACCCGGCCAGTAGGGAGCATCCTCAAAGGATGCCATCCGGCGGAACTCCCCCCCGAACCTGACATTGTGTGGCCCGGCCGCGTAGGAGAGGTGATTGGCGAATTCGAAGTGGCTCAGGTCGAAATCCATGACGGAGCAGCAGCCGACGCCGATGTTCGTTAGGGATGGACCGCGCGGTTCGAGCTGGATCGGAAGAGGAAAGGCGGTCAGGTGCGCCGCACTCAGATCGTGCAGCTCCTCGATCGCGACCTCGTCGGGCGCTTGGCTGAAGCCAAATCGGAACCTGTTGAGCCAGCGAGAGCTGATGATCCAGGTCTCTTCCACCGACCCGGAGAATCGGCGGCTCTTGCTGAAGTTCTGCAGGCTCTTGACGCTGTTCGGGGATTCGATGCTCACGTCGCCGCCGGTAAGGCGGCCGTACATCGAGTGGGCCGAATTGAAGACGTGATCGATTCGAGCAGTCACAAAGTGCTCGTCAACCGTCTGGTCACCCAGGCTGATGAACTCCCCCACACCGGTTCCAAGATCCTGCCCGTTCGACAGCGGATACAGATCCATGATCGCGGCGATCAGCGGATCCACTGCCACGGTCCGGCCGTCCGGCAGGATGCCCGCGCGGCTTGCCGCTGTCGGCACGTCCGCGAACTGTGTCTCGGTCGTGCTCTGCGTCAGGCGCTCGTAGGCGCCAAAATAAAAGGTTCGGTTCCTCACGATCGGCCCGCCCATCGAGACCCCGAACTGATGGCGCCGGAACGGCGGCTTGTCCTCGTCGAAATAGCCTTTGGTATTCAGCGCGTCGTCGCGGAAGAACTCGAAGGCCGAGCCACGAATCGTGTTCGTGCCCGATTTGGTGACGGCGCTCACGACCCCGCCGCCGGCAACCCCCTGCTCAGCCGTGTAGGAGCTCGTGCTCACGCGGAACTCCTGGACCGCATCGGCGCCCAACTGTTCGCCCGTCGCGCCCGCCGGGCCCATGCGAAAGACGGTCTGCACCTCTGTGCCGTCGACCAGCCACCCCGTCATGTCCGGCCGCGAGCCGCCGATCGCGATCCGCTGCCCGTAACCCCCATGCGCGCCGCCGCCGGGACCGCTGCTTTGGATCCGAGCCACGCCAGCCTCGAGCGTGACGAGGTTGGTGATGTCGCGGCCCGCGATCGGCAGCTCCCGGATCTGTTCCTCCGACACCCTCCCGGCGACCGCCCCGCTGCGCGTGTCGACGAGCGGCGCGTCGCCGGTCACGATCACCTCCTCGGCGAGATCACCGACTCCCAGCGAGAACTCCACGACCGCTTCCCGGCCCATCGTGAGCTCGATGCCGCGCCGCACCCCCGCCTGGAATCCGGGCAACTCCGCCCGGACCTCATATGTGCCCAGCGCCAGGTCGCGCAACCGATACCGGCCCTCACCGTCCGTCACTTCCGTGCGCGACACGCCGGTGGCCGTATTGGTCGCCGTCACCGTGACTCCAGGAATCACCCCACCTGCCTGATCTTCCACCACACCGGAGATCGCCGCCGTGGTCTGCGCGAACGCACCCGAAACCCCCAATCCCAGGCAGACCCCTGCGACAGCGACCAAGCCGACGGCCCGACGCAATGTGAGCATGAACATCGATCGCCCCCTTTCATGCGAACTGAGAAACCAATGGAAGCCTGAATGGTCGCCACCGAAGAAGGGTCTCACTGTCATAGGGGCACACTTTTCCTTTCTCAGGTTTGCGGATGCTAGCGACGGCCAACCGGCCTGTCAAGCGTTTTCAGGCACTGCGGGCTGGATCCGGCGGGCCGGTAACCGGCCCAAGATTCCGAGGCCAGACCGAAATTTCCTTTCCAGTGTCCGAATGAATCGCGAACCCGGCCCTCCCTTCAAGGGCGATCGACGCCCGCCCGCTGTCATCGTGGGAAATAACCGCGGGCGGGACCGTTGCAATGTTACAAGGCAGCGCCCTATGGCGACGTGCGGATCACCGCCTCGTCCACGTAGTATTCGTAGGTTCCTGCCTGGATCTTCGCCCACTCTCGCATGATGTGGGCCCAGGGATCCGGCGCATACTCTTTTTCGTAGTCGCCCGGCAGATTGATGCCCGGGATCCCGGGGATCCAATCGTAGCGAAGGAGCACATCCGGATCGCCATACTTCGCCGCCAGCGCCCGCACTTCCGGGTCGTCGAGCGCGGTGATCAAGCCCTTCTCCACGATCGTGATCCACTCGCCCGTATCGGCGAGCTTGAAGCGCGCGGTCGGAAAGTACACGTGCATGTGCATCGTGTGCAGGAGCGGCAGCCCGTTCGCCTCGGCATAGGCCACATCCTTCGGGTCCATCCGGCCGGCCGTCGGATGCGTGTAGGAGAAGTGCTGCACGCCCGCCCGGTTCCGCTCCGCCATGTTCGCCCAGGTCTGCGTCCCGTTCTTCAGGTACTCGACATCCCTCACCGCTTTCGGATTCGACCCGAAGCCGTCCGTATTCAGGTACCAGTAGCCCGGCTCAGGTGCGTTCGGGAACTTCGCATTCTTGAACCTCGGGTGGTCGAGCAGCATCCGGAAGATATCCCCCGTTTTGCCCCCGCCTTCGACCCGGAGGACGCGGCCGTGCTCGCTCAAGTGCACGGTCATCGTCGGCTGAAAGCCGGTATGGTTCGCCCCCGCGCGAATGACCCCCCCTTCCTTCCAGGTGGCCTGCGTCGCGTCCGGGTAGATGTTGAGATGGCCAGGACTCGGCGTGCCACTGGCAAACTCGTGCGTCTGCTCAGGCGTCAACATCCAATGTAGCGACGTCCCCTCGGGATCGGTGAAGGTCCCTTCCGACGTGTGTGCCTTCGGCGCCACGATCCGATCGTCGATCAGGTTCCACAGGTCCCCAGGGAAGGCCGCGAACTTGCTCAGCAGTTCCTGCGGCGTTTCGTAGATCCAGTTCCCCAACTGAACCTTGTCTTTGTGGCGCTCGCCGGCATGGCGGGCGGCCGCGCCCCGGCCACCGATGCCCGCGAGATAAAATTTGATCTCCGGATGCTTGTCGAAGTACTCGCCGATGTTCGGCCAGAT
>WHSP01000223.1 GCA_009380025.1 Gemmatimonas sp.
CCCGAAGACGTCCCTGACCAGCCGCCAAGGCGATGCACCCAGCGCAGCACGAATCCCGATTTCTCGCGTGCGGCGGCTGACCAGGAAAGAAGTAACTCCGTACACGGCAGTCAACGAGAGCAGAACGACAATCGCGGTTGCGGCTACTATTGCCAGGTAGAATAGCCGCTGCTGCGTACGCGCCGAAGCGATGATCGTAGTCAACGGTCGGGCGGATACCAACGTCAGTGCCGGACTGACTGCACCAGCGAGCGTTCGCAGTCTGGGGATGAATTGGGCTGGCTCGTTCCTCAACCTGATCCCGGCCCGAACGGGATGGCTGGTCGGCTCCAGGGGGAGGTACAGGCCTTCGGGCCGGGCCGGATCGATGTTGTTCATGCCGAAGTCGGCAACGACTCCGACGATCTCGAGCCATGGGCTGGCCTCGGTCGAAGGCTCCAGCCGGATCCGACGACCCACGACATTGGTCGTTCCGAGTCGTCGTTGCGCGAAGGACTCGTTGACAACCACAACAGGTCGGATAGGCCCTTCGGGGAAAATATCGCTACTATCGAACGTACGTCCCGCAATGAGCCCCACGCCCATCAGGTCGAAGAAATTGATATCGACCCGCGCGGTCCGAATGGGATCGCTAACGGGGTCATCCGTCGACCCCTCGCCGACCTCACCGGGTCGTGCCTGAATGCCGTCCAGACATTCTGATTGAACGGGAACCAAACCGCGCTGGCATCACACCGACAACCGTATGGGGTACATCTCCCAGCAGTATCGGGCTGCCAATGACACTGGAATCCGCCGATAGCTGATTCTGCCAGAACTCGTAACCGATCACGGCGACATTCGGTGCGCCGACCCGCTCATCCTCTTCCAGAAGCGGTCGGCCGAGCAGAGGCGCTTGACGAGCGACGCGAAATCCTGCCGCTGTGATCTCCGCTGCATGCACGGACAGGCTTCGTCCTTCGCTCGTCTCCATTGTCCGTTGGGACGCTGCGAAGGCGCCGACATCCTCCACGGTTCCGAGTTCACTGCGCCATTCTACGAAATTGTGCAGCGCCCGTGGCTCGACGGAGTTCGCAACAAGATCCCAGTTTTGGATCGTGACAACGCGGTCCCCCTCGGCCAGAGGAAGTTCCGGATCGACGAAGTTCTGGCTGAATGTTGTGAACGCCGCAGTCGCCGCGACGGCGAGCGAAATCGACATGACGCCGACCACGGCCAGCAACGGATACCTCGTCACCATGCGGAGCCCGAGTCTGAAATCCAGCGTTGACACGCCGAAGTCACTCATGCTCGGCCTCCTGATGGTGTAGCGAGTCGTAGTCGTGGATGCGGTAGCCTCTCTCGATGGACGTTCGAAGGATGACTTCCTCCCGCGCCGGAGACAACGCTGTTAGCTCGGAGTCGGAGCGATAGCAATCGAAGGCATCTTCGTCAGGAAAGCGGACGATGTGGATCTCGAAGGGCGGCTCTTCCGAGCGGGGCTCACCATCGAGTCGTATCGCCCGCTCGATCTGCCCGCCGTATCTCGCCATGATGCGGCTTGCTCGCCGCTCGTAGGCGACGAATTCCGCTACACGGGTTGGATTGATCCAGAGGCTCACGACCAAGATCAGCGGTTCAGGCATTGGCAGGGCGCAGGGGCTAAAGGTAGGCCGCCCAGAAAACTACGGGTCTACCGCTGAAACGCAGAGCGCGCGGAGAACGGCTCGAGTAGGTCCTCAGCGTCTCCGCGGTACAACTTCTTGCTGGAAGGTTGGGTGAAACCGGGATCCTGGCAGGCGATCCTTACGCGGGCCCGAAGCGGCTCCATTTCGTTTTCGTCGAGGGGCGGCTGCCCTATTCGCTCGAGGACTCGGTTGATCTCCTCGAGTGAGACAAGGGTGTCGGGCACCACGATTACCTCCCATCGTCGAGCACGGTGTCGGGTCTCAACTACCCACCGTCCTTGCTGGACGTCTTCGCGGTACGCTGCCGCGTCCTCAAACATTCCACGAAGCTCGACCTCCGAGAAGTCACGGTCCTCCATTCGCTTCTCGACGTGCGAGGAGAGCTCGAGTTCCTAAGCCCACCATTCGGGCCACGACTCCAAAATATGTCCCCCTCCACCCATGTCACTTGACATAGCGATCACCGCGGGGCCGATCGTCTCAACGATCCTGCCTCAGATTATCACGGCGCCGAACCAAATGGGATCTCGTTCAACGTATCCGCACCGGGAGCGAGCTCCTGGCTGCCAGCCGGGAAGCCGTTGAGCGACACCACGTACGCGGTCACGTCAGCGTACTCCTGGTCCGAGAGGCTGCCCGGCTGGTCGTAGGGCATCGCGGTCCGGATGAATTCGTAGAATTCGCCAACCGACCGAGTCTCCCAACCGATCATGAAGATCCGTCCCGAGAACTCCCGTGTGGCGTGACACGAGCCGCAGCGGCTGGCGAAGAGAGCGTCACCGCGGGTGCTCTGGGCTTCGGTGAAAAGGCCGGCCGCGGCGGTTGGTCCGTTGGATGGCCCGGGCGCTATCTGCGGTGCCTGGGTTCCGCAAGCAGCGAACACGACCGCCACGACGTAGAGAATCAGTAGCCGAGATCTGCGCATGAACGTCGTCCTATTGCTGGAGAGCGGACTACCCCGCACTGGATTCCCGTGTTCGCGGGAATGATTCCCTGGAATGTCCAGTCCGCCGTCGTTTGTGCACTGCTACCACAGAATGGAGGCCGCCCCGTCGAGACGGCCTCCGACCATCAATCGAACTATGTACCCCCGCGAGGAGGCATCAATCGGCCGGCGCGTCTATCGGCTGCTGAACTGTAGCGGCGCCGGGCACGAGCTGCCACGGAGATCGCCGCGGATCCAGTCTGCGAGCGCCTGCCACTCCGCGTCTTCCTTCGACATCCAGCGGCGTCCGCCGTTGTGCATGAAGTCGCCGCCCTCGCGTGGGTTCAGCGGGTGATGGAGGAAGCGGCTGAACTCGGGGTGCCCCGGCTCGATCAGCTGCATCAACGCGTCATAGCTGGCGCGGGACTCCTCCTCCGACCACGACTGCCCCTCGGGGGGCGGACGTGCAAAGGCCCGCGCCCCACCACCGCTGTGGCACTCCGTGCACGCCACCGCGTTGGGAATGGGGTTCACGAAGATCGGCTGCACACAGCTCCGGAAGAACTCGAAGTCAGGCTCGGGTAGCGAAGGCGGCGGAGTGGCATTTGCGGGCGCGGTCTCGACCCACTCCGCGAGGACCTGCCATTCCGGATCGTCCTTCGACTCCCAGAACGTGCCTCCGGTGTGCTCAGCCGCTCCCCCGGCGTCCTCGCCGAGTGGCTTGCGAAGCAGCCGGCTGTTGTCCGGATCGTGCGGAATCACGAGCCTTGACACCACTTCGAAGTTCCGGCGGGATTGCTCTTCCGTCCAGTACACCTGCGACCCGTCGTTCTCGAGCGGCTCGAGCTTGAGCGGAGTCGTCGTCTGGAAGGTGTGGCATGCGACACAGGGTGCGTTCCCGGCGACGTATCCTGGGCGGGGCCGCATGAAGATCGGCTCGACGTTGTCCCGGTAGTACTCGAAGTCCATCCCCTGCGCAGCCGAGGCGAGGATGGCGCCGTCCGCAGCGGAGGCCAGCTCGGTAGAGCCCGCACCGCCGCCGGCGCACGCGCCAAGGAGCAGTGTGCCGCCGATCGCGACCACGCCAAGGAGCGGCCTGCATTGACTGTGCTGCGTCGTTCTCGACGCCTGAACCGTCGCGATGTTCTCCCGATCGTCATGATGGGGGTCCAGGAATGACGGATGGTGATCCAGGAATGACGGATGGGCGTCCGAGGATGACGGATGGTGATCCGGAGCCGACGACTGCAACGCACACGGCGAGGAGAACTTATTGATCATTGGACGCCGCCCCTTCTTCGGACCAACCCTCGGGGAACACCGCCGTGTAGTTCCGCTTCGGCACCTGACCCACCGGTAAGCGCTCTACGACCTCCATGCGTTCCACATCGACCACGGCCGCCTCGTTGTGACTCGCGACGCCGACGAACACGTAGCGACTATCCGGAGATGCCGTGAGCCAGGCGGGATTGCCGATCTCCACCGAACCGATGAACTCGAGGTCCGGCAGCGACCAGCCGTAGATCGAGGCCGTCGCCCGGCTCGAGATCCAGAGGGCGGACTGGTCGGGCAGTACCACTGCGCCGTGGCTCGGCGCACTCTGGATCCCGTCGACGACGAGGCTGGAAAGCGGCGGGGCCGGCGGACTGATCTTGTCGACCACCTCGTGGCTATCCCAGTCGATCACGTAGAAGCCGTGCCAGCCCGTGATCTGAGCGAAGATGCGCCGGGTTGAGCCATCCGGCCAGGTGTCGAACGTGAACGGCCGAACCCCGCCATCGAGATCGAGATCCCAGGCGACTTCGTCGGTGCTCGTATCGATCACGGTGATATTCGATGCGCCGATCATTCCCGCGACCGCGAATTTGCCGTCAGGCGTAACGAACGTGTTGTGCACGCCGCCCGGGGTGGGGACGTTCTTGATGACCTCGTTCGTGTCCATGTCGATGACCTGGACGAGCGGCGCGCCGCTGATCGCGACATAGACCTTCCGAGCCAGGTCGCTCGCCGAAAGGTTGTTCGGGTTCGCAGCCAATGGGATGCTCTTGACGATCTCGAGCGTGCGGGTGTCGATCACGTCGACCGTCTGGTCGTGCTCGTTGGTGATGTAGTAGTACAGCCCATCCGCGTGCAGTGCAGAGCCGTGGTTGTGCGGGATCCCCTCGATGACCCCGACGATCTGGTGGGTCGCCGGGTCGATCAGGTGGACCTGATCGGAAGCCGAGTTGGTCTGGATGATCCGGGTGAACCGATCACTGAGATCACCGCCCGCAGTGTTGGTCCGATGGGTCTGCGCGGAGAGGGGCATCGCCAGGAAGAGCGACGCCGCGCCGACGATGACATACCGATGGAACCGCATCCTGATCATTCGAACCTCCATCGTGGGGTTGGTTTAGCGATCAGCGGTGAAGGGTGATCCCGCCCGTGAAGAGGAGGTCGCTTTGATCGGTCCGAAGGCCAAACCAATCGAACTCGGATCGAATGGACCGGACGTCGGCGATGAAGCCGAAGTTTCCGGACGGACCGAGGCGGACCTCCACGCCACCACCGACATTCCAGCCGAAGGAAGTGTCACGGCCGCCACCATATGGACGACCGAAGAGGCCGCCTTGCTGCGGGGTGTAGAGTTCCCATCGGTAGCTCTTCGCGGTGGGACCTCCTGCAATATAGGGGGACAGGCCGAGATTTCCTTGAAGAATCGGATAGCGAATCGCCGCCCGCAAGCTGTAGAGCCAGACGGTGGGGTCCTGGCCGTCGAGGGCGGAGAAGTCCGAGCCGACCGCCGCGTTGTTCTTGCTCCGCATGACATCAGCCATCAGGCCGAAGTGGCGGAGCGGCCAGAGGGTGGCGCCGAGGCCGAAGGACGGGCCGGTTTCGAGGCTGCTACCGTCGGAATAGTCGGTCAGGGGTTGAAGCACGCCGAGGTGAAGCCGGATCGAACCCAGATCTTCGCCAGGCGCGCCGGCTTGCCAGAGTTGTCCTTCGAGATTGGCCGGGGCGGCCGCCAGCAGGAGGCCGACAAACAGGATCGAGAGTGAGAACGGCTTCATGAGGTGCCTCCGTTGGGTTGCTTAGGGGATCCGGCCTCACTCAAGTCATTCCCTATAGTAGGTCTGGCGGAGTTTTCCACGGGCGGCGGCGGAGAGCCC
>WHSP01000224.1 GCA_009380025.1 Gemmatimonas sp.
CAGGACATGCGCAACGGACCGGTGCTCGGGTCCGAGATCTCGCTCCCACAGGGCCAGAGCGCGCTCGAAGAGCGGTTTCGCGGCCTCCAGCTCACCCTGCTGCCAGTGCAGAATGGCCAGGTTGTTCAGCGGTGAACCGAGGTCGCGGTGATCGGGACCAAGTTCGCGCTCTTTGATTTCGAGAGCACGTTCGAGCGCGGCGCGGGCCTCATCGAGCTCGCCCAGGCTGAAGTGCGATCGGGCGACCTCTCCGCGTCTGCTGGCTAGCTCAGGGTTCTCAGGTGTAAGCACGTGCTCCTGGATAACCAAGGCCTGGAGTGCGCGATCCCGCGACCCGGCACAGTCTCCGAGGTCCGCAGACAAGCCCGCGAGGAGAGCGAGCGCGCTGCCGACCTCGGCCGACTCCTCCTCCTTGACTCTCGTCCGTTGCGGCCGCACAGATGGTGCCGTCGCAGGAATCGCCGGTGCGTGCAGGGGGTCCGGGCGTGCGGCGACGGGTCTCCCCGTCAGGTGCCGGTCGATATCCGCCGCCAGCTGCTCTGCGGACGCATAGCGGGACGGGTCCTTCTGCAGTGCAGTCGCGACGATCGTGTCGGGGTCGCCACGCAACCGCCGGCGGATTCGCTCGATCCCGGGCCCTCCCCGTGACTCGATGCGCGCGGCGACCTCCTCTGGTGAAGCCGTTGCGGGCAGCCGGCTCCAGGCGTGGGTCGCGAGCATCGCGGCGGCACTGCGGGGTAATCGCGCTCGTGATGAGTCTGAATCTGTTCTTCTTCCACTTTCTGGCGGCCTATCCACAGCTCGACCTGACCGCAGCGAATCACCACACACGTCTCGGCAGGCTTCCTTGACACCAGACGGGAAGCGGCCCGGAACGTGCCACTTCGCCGGACGACGGCCATGCCGGGAGTTGTAGGGTGACAGTGCTACCGCCGCCCGGCCGGATTGCACGAAGCCCGGCATCGTGACCGGAAGGCCGCGGCACCTCAACCTGCGTTGTCGACACCGCGGCTGCGGCTTACGTCCACAGGTGTGGAACTCGCTTTTTCGGGAGGCCGAACGATGCTCAGAACCGCGCTTGCGCTTCTGGCGCTCGCGCTCTTGGAGCTGTCGGTAGCGAGCTCGACAGGCGCGGCGCAGAACGTTCTCGATCGCACTCCGCTCTTGTCGGGCGGCTGGGTGGGAACGCCGGGCAGCCTCGCGATCTCGGCACCGTTTCGTTTCAGCAGCAGCAACCGCCCGGACACCGATGTTTTTGTGGTGCCGACGCTCGAGGCATCATTCGGGCTCCCGCGCCACGCTCTGGTCGGCGCCCGGTATGCGGCGCAATCGCCCTTGTTCGACGGCGAATCCGACTGGGAGGTCTTCGGCCGCTATCGTCCCCTGCGCCAGTTCGAAGGCGCGCCCGTCGATGCGACGCTCCAGCTCGGCTTCAACGGCGGCGCGGAGAGCGTCGACGTGGAGGTGTCGGTGGCGCGCTGGTTCGGCGGCCTGCGGCTCCTGGGTGCCTCGCGTTTCTTCAACGACGCGTTCGACAGCGGGGATGTGGGAGGTGCCTTCGCCGGCGGAGCCGTCTTCTACCCGAAGCCGCGCGCACTGCCCCTCGCATTCACGGCCGACGCCGGCGTGGCGATCGACGGCGATGACGACGCCTTCGTATGGAGCGCCGGGCTGTTGGTCGGCATCCCGTACGCCATCAACACCCTCTCACTCTTCGCCACGAACACCCGCTCCGGCACCCTGCAGGGCGTATCCGCCGGAGGCGATCGCACGCGCTGGGGACTCGAGCTCACGCTCCCGATTCCGCTCGGCAGGCTCCTCGAATGGTACACGCCGCGCGAGCAGGCCATGGAGGCCGTCGTCGAGCTCCAAGACGCGCCATCGTCCACGATGGACGCCGACATATTCCGCTTTGCCTTTCCGAACGACCGCGTGGAGATTCCCGCCGGCACCACGATCCGCTGGACGAACCGCGACGACGTAGTCCACACCGTTAGCGCCGACGACGGCAGCTGGGACTCCGCCGCGATTCTCCCGGGTCAGACCTGGAGCGCGACGTTCGAGGAGCCCGGCATCTACCCGTTCCACTGCGGTCCCCACCCGTTCATGAAGGGAACGGTGATCGTTCGGTGAAATGCTGCATGTCCACGCCTTCAGCGCGTCTGGGCAACCACGTCGCGCTCGTTCCTCGACGGGGAGGGCGCCCTGAGTTCGGACACCGGCCAGCTGTGGCTCGCGTCTTCAGAACGAGACCCTGACCCCCTCTCGCCGCCTCGAAGGGCCGAGCCGAAAGGACGGTCGGCCGCTGTGAACCGCCGGCAGTTACCGAGGGACTCGGATGACCGCGACCCGCTCACCACGAAGACCTCCGATCCAAATCTTGCTCTTGACCTGGATCGCAGCCGTCCCAAGAGTAAGAAAGTCGTTCGTCGGGTAACTGAAGATCTCCTCGGAATTCTGCAGGTCCGGATCGACTCGGATCACCTTTGAGACGATCCCCTCGCATATCGAAAGGTTGAGGCAATCGACGACCTGCTGCACGGTCGCCTGGTGACCGGCGGCGAGCAGGTGGCCTTCCTGGTCGAAGTGCACGTTGTCGATGTGAAAGCCCACCGGGAGCGGGTCCAGCTGGTACGGCGTCTGATCCCGCGAGAGACGATACAACGTCTCGGTCCCCCATCCTCCGATGTAGTACCACTCCCCGTCTGGCGACACTTCAATCCCGTTTGGGCTGATGCCCTGACTCCCAGGCACCTCTGTCCACCCGCTGACCGGCTGCCACTCCCAGACATCGTCTGTGGCGGGGCTGGTTACCGCGAGACCTCCGTCCGGGAGCCAGATCACAGAGTTGAAACCCAGGCCCTCACCCTCGGGCGGGACCACGCAACCGATCCAGGTGATGCTCGGCCGCGAGCCGCGCCCGTCGACCTCGAAGACTTCGATCGCTTCCCGCGCGTTGTGGCGAACGACAAATAGCGTGTGGACCTGGCCCTCTCCCGGACGCAGGCTGATTCCATGCGCGTAGAAGCCCTCGGTGACAGGACCCGGGCACGCACCGTACAGATCCATGTCTTGCCGCGCCTCGGGTGCCTCGCCCGGGTAGATCTCGAACGCCTCGCGCGTGCCGAGGTGGGCCGCGGAAAGATACCCGTCATCCTGCCATGTGGAGACGATCACCCATGGCGACTTCGGCACCCACGCCAGGTCCTCCGGGTTCTCCGGTCCGCACACGAACTGGACGCTACCGTCCGGCTCACAGGTTACTCGATGTTGTCCCGGTGCGGTCGATCGTGACTCGGAACCGTGCCCGGTCGGGTCGAGTGGGCCGACCGACTGGTCGGTGCAACCGGCGAGGAACGTTAGAGTTAGAATGCAAATACTGGCGCCAACCATACGGGAGGTGGCCCCTACTTTCATGAGAGCTCCTTGGGGATGGGGATTGGCAGAAAGCCGGGAAGAGCTCGTCAAAGCGTCTCGAACGTCGGAAGTCCCGCTACAATCGACAACCAACGCTCAGATCGACCACAAATTTTTCGGACTCCGAGGTACGGACCGAGGGGGAATCCGGGAGGTTGCCAGGGCCCCTCCCGGATTGACGCAGCGGGGCGCCGAAACCCTCCAGATCGCCTACGGACGAGAGGACCCTGCTCGGACTGATGCTGTGTCACGCCCGGGGAGCGGGTGGAGACGCACGCCGCTCCCGGGCGTCACCTGCTCATCAGTGGTCGTCGACGCCGGACTCGGTGCCCTCCTCCAGCACGTTGTCGATCACGCGCCGACCGGCTGCTGACGCCCGCTCGTCGAGCCTCTTCGTGGCTTCGTCCAGAACATCCTGCGGGATTGGATCACGGCCGACGACGTGCTCGATCGGCTCGGCGATGGTCCAGTCCATCCAGCCGTTCCCCATTTCCATCTCGGTAGGCAGGCCATACGGCACGTCGATGGTCGGATCCGGGTTGTACGTGTTGTCGGCGGAGTTGTCCCAGGTCGGGGTCCAGAGGAGCTTCGAGCCAGCGGGCGCCCGCTTCGGCTCTTCGAAGACGTACATCCGCTGCCACTCGAAGTCCCATCGCGGAACCCAGAGCAAGAGCTCGAGTGTGCCGTCCGGATAGAGAAGCTCGTACTTCGCCGTGATCCCACGGAAGTGCATGTGCGGAGTCAGGGAGAGAATGAGCGACTCTTCGTCGAACTCGAACTCGTGCGTGATCGAGAAGCTGGGATGGCCTGCGGGAATCACGAAGTCCTCGCCGACGCTGAGCACTGCCCGACGCACGATGTGGCGAATCGTCTCGCCCTCGTCGTAGAAGATCGCCGCGGCCCGTGACTGGTCGCCGAACGCGGTTCCCTCGCCGGGCTGCTTGTTGTAGTGCATCCCCAGACCGATCTCCTTCACCGGCGGGAGAAGCATCGCGAAGCCTTCCGGGTAGACGTAGGGATCCCAACCGGGCGTGATACAGCCGAAGGGCTCACCGCAGATGTGGTGGACGTTGCGACTGCCCGCCCGCATCTCGTTGGCCTTGATCCACCGGGGCTCCGTGAAATCCTCCGGAACCTGTAAGTTGACCGTGACGTTGAGGTCACGGATGTCGTCCTCGACGCGATAGGGCTCCGCGAAACCAAGGACGAGATCGGGCTCGCCGATCCACCATTCCCGGTCCGTCAACGTCTGCTCGAGTGCCTTCGCGAGCGTTTCCTTCGCGTGCTCGGGCGTGTCCACCGGATCGCCCGCGGGTGCCCCCGCTTCGGCCCACGCGACGATCGTCTGCTTGTCTTCCTCAGCGAGATAGCGCTCGCCGACGAACGTCCCCTTGTGCATGGGATGCGGATGCCAGGGAGGCATGACGCCCTCGGTGACCCGGAGCGCCATCACCCGCGCCCACGGCTCGGCTTCCTCGTAGCTCGCGAGCGAGAAGGGGGCGATCATACCGCCCAAGTTCTTCCCCTGCGGCTGGTGGCAATCGACGCAGTTCTCGGCGACGATCGGCAGCACGTTCGCGTAGTAGGTTGGTGCGTTCGTGGAAGCGGCCGTGATCGGCACCTCGGTAGCGCCCGATGCCGAATTGAGGCTCGATACGAAGGCGTCCTGCACAATCCCCTCGCCTGTCGCGGTAGCGCACCCGGCTAAGCCGATACACGCAATGGTGCCTACGGTAGTTCGGAAGAGTGGCGGGCGACGTCGCGGGTCACGTTGCATACATTCCTCCCGGATCGGAGAAGGCGGGCAGACTACGACGGGTACTCGTTAGGCTAGTTTCCGGCTTGGAAACCACGCCGTTGGTATCCGACTTTCTGGATGCCAACTAGGCTATGGAGCTGGCACACCGAACGCCTGGAAACATGAGATGCATCACCGGTGTGCTCGGGCGGCCCGCTCGAATTGGCGCGAACTCCTCCCAGCGAATTTCCTGCCAGCGCGACGAGCGAACCACAACGTCGTCCATTCATGCGCTCGACCTCCGTGGCAGGTTTGCATCGTCTTCGCAGCGCCGCCCCCCGGCTGCCCTGACCAAGGTAGGCTCGAGATCAT
>WHSP01000225.1 GCA_009380025.1 Gemmatimonas sp.
CAAGGAGGGCGAGCGGCTCGGGAAGACGCGCGAGAACGGGAAGGATCGTGGCGCATCGAGCCGGCTCATTCGTTTGCGTGCTTCGCGCCAGCATCTCGGCCCGGATCGATTCGGAATGATCGCGGACCCAGCGCTCGAACTCGTCGGCATCGCTCACCGTACCGAGAAGAAACCTCACCGCGGCAAGTAGCAGGTTCGGTTGTTGTTTCGGAAGTGGCAATGTGGATAGAAACCGGAGCACTGCATCCGAATCGGCGACACGATAGGCGATCTCCTCATACAGGGGAGAAACGTCGCGCGCCTCGCGTTCCGCGAACGTGCGATAGCGCGAGCGGATGTACTCAACCATTGTCATGGCCGGCACTTAGTTCATGCAGTGCGCCCGATTCTCGGGTGCATGACTGGTAAGCCGGAGATGAGCGGCTTGGCGCCCGCCGAGCCGGAAATCACGTCAGAAGCCGAGCGCCCGGTTCGCCTCCAACTCGTTGTTAGGCAAGGTTTCGCGGTGGTTGACTGACCAAACGGATCAGAGAACCATCGAGAAGGCGCCGATAGCGGCAAAGGCACGATCAGCGTATCGAGTGACCTCTTCCTGGCCCAAGCCTACCCGGACCTCATGAGCTACACAGTTCCGCTCCAGCCGGAGCCTCTGGATCTCAGCACCGAGGCCCTCGGGCAATCGGCCATCGGCGGCAATCATCTTCTCTACTGCCGCTCGACTCATCGGCCGCTGAACGCAGCGCGTCACGAAGTAGTCGTCCAAGATCATGTCCAAGCGACGCCACCAGTCGAGTACCAACCCGCGAGGCGATTCAGCGGCTACGATAGCGACGTGCTCGGTGAATGTTTGCGCTGGCATCAGGTTTCTCTAACTGCGGCGGAGCCACCCTCGTTCACGGCGATGTTAGCCGAAGGACTGCCGGAAAGGACGGCGATGCATGTCTCTCGCGCCTCCCACACGGTAGCCGGATCAAGGCTCCGCTCGCTGCACCAGATCTCGATCTGCCGCCTATGCCAGATCTGCTTTGCGTCGCCAACCTCTTCCGGCATAATCTCCTTCTCCATCAGAAACCCTATCTCACACGCGCCACTACTGTCTGGATGCGTAACGTCGATGCGAACACCCTCGCAGCTGATGACGCAGTGCGCCTCCGGCACGGTTTCCAAGCCGTAGGACTCCAGCACAGCAGCGACACCGGGAGTGCTCTGTTCATTCATCTCGTAGAGGCCGAGAAGCAGATAAACCGGCGCACCGTGGTTGCGCGCGAGGGCGGCGAGCAGGGCATGCTTGCTGCTGCAGGTGCCGCGACCCTCGATCAGGACGAGCGAATGCTCACCGGCCTTGGAAGTGCGTCCATAAGGAAGGCGGTGCACGTACTCAAGGGCCTCTGGAAATGAGCCGACGCCCAGCTGAAGAACGAGGAACCGAGAAGATCCAGAGGGCTAATAGCGAACTGCATGGGTCGCGGTAAATCGACCATTCGCCTCAAAGATTCAGCGAGGGGCTAACGTCCAGGCTTCACAAGCCGGCGGCCGGGCGTGGCAGCGGCTCGAGGGCCGACTGCCAGTCCCTTGCCAGCCATCGGTAGACCGGATGCGCCTGTGGATTGAGGGCGCCCCGTCGGGGTTCGTTCACTGGATCATCCGGTGGGATCAAGCCATTAATGTGGGAAGGGTCGTTCCAGGCCTGGCCCACCAGCACATTACCTCCGATTCCCGACCACGCAAACCTTTCCAACTGTCGGCCGGCGCTCGGTCATTGGCGAGCGATCAATGATCACCGTCGTATCGAGCAAGAATTTACCAGCCGTTCGGGATGATGGTCGCACAGTCCTCGACGGCTCTATCAACTCCGCGGCCTCACCCTGTTCCAGCGCCCCGGCAAAGCGGAGCAATGCTCCGGTGGAACACTGCGGCGTGGCACGGCACCCAGGGCGCGCGCGTACTCGAGCGCCTGGCGCTGCTGATCTGGCGCAAGCGCGGTCAGGTACTCCCGGAGTTCCCGTTCGAGAGCTGCAAAGTCGACCATGTCCCCTCGGAGCTGAGGAAAAAAGCTATGTTGCCTTCAGCCGACGATTTCTCGAAATGGACGAGAAGAGGAGTTCCGGGGAGTTGGGTCGAGCGCCGAACTCTCTTCTAAAAGCCCGGTCGCCCGTCGTTCTCCGGTCGGGATCGGGAGTTCGTGCCTCCGGAGCTATCGGATATAGTCCGGCGGCCACGTCGTATCGATGAAGAGAATCCCGTCGTATCTTCGCGCGGGATGATTCGCTGCGGGTTGGTCCCCCATTCCTTGGCAACGATCGGTTCGTACATCCACGAAGTACCTGCCCTGCGTCCCACTCTCGACATTTCGACGAACGAATACCGCCAAGGCGCGCGATGAAGGATCGATTCGAGACTGCCGGCCTCGTGGCTGGTGATGGGGTGGACCCGCCGATCATTCATGGCCGCGCTGCCACGATACATGAATAGGCCGATCGTGTAGAGCTCCGGTCTTCGCCGCTCCGCCACGAACGTGCCCGTCGTGCGGATCGGTACGTCCGGTGTCCGCCCGGTTCCGAATCCGCGGTGCTGGATGTGGAAGTTGTGCGCCCAGACGATGATCTTCTCGTCCGGATAGAGGACGTCTGCGAGGAAATCCAGGTTGTCGGCCATGCCGCGATCCCGGATCTCCGTCGCGTCCGGCCCAGGGCCGGCTAGCTCGTGACGGATGAAGGCAGCCATGGAGATCGCCGTCTGGCGCGCCAGCATCACGACGCTCCGATCGTTGGTTGGATTCGAGGCGAGCGCGGCCTCATTGGTCGACAGCCACTCCGCCAATCCTTGATAAAACGCGAGGATGGCACCCCATTCGAATTGCGGAAGGCTGTCGCCAGGATTCCTCATGGTGCGCATCAACTCTGTCTGAGCCCTGCGATCGCTCTCGAAAACGGATCGTGCGTATGCCGTGTCGATCGCTGCGACCACGTCGCGAAGGAAATCCGACCGAGTGTCGGCGATCCGGGAGCTGGTCTGGATGTCGAATCCCGTCAGCCGGAGAGGTCGACTCGTGCTTTCGGTCTCACGGATGTACTCGAAGAGGGCGACCACCTCCTCCGTATGCCAGACACCGAAGATACAGTTCCGCATCAGCGTGACGGCATCAGGCACTGCGTTGGGATCACGGCCCGCGCGATCGCACTCGTTGAGCGAGCTCTCGAAGGCGATGACGTCGTAGCCCAGGTGTTCATGCAGAAACCGGATGAGGCGCACCTTAGCGAGACTGAACTCCCGGACACCGTGCCCGCTTTCCCCTAGTTGGACGATTCGCTTGCCTTCCAGGAGAGGAGCGAAGAACCCGAGATCGGAGAAATCGTCGGCCCCGAGCGAACGGATGGGATGAGCGTTTTCTCGGACCCATTCGGTCGACGCCGGGTCCTCGGCCGGCGCGTCCGGATCGGGAACCACCGCGAGTTCCTGGTCCGTCAGCAACCTGGTGAGATCCTCCGCCGGTCGCGGCGGAGCGGTATACGCTCGGGCCGTTGCAGGTCCCACCACTTCGACGGTCAGCGAGTCGAACCAGACCGTGCCCGTCCCCGGGTGGAGCGCCCCGAAGACGACCTGCACCGCACTCGAATCGACCGGAAGTTGAATGGCATATCGGGTCCACGGGGTCGTACCGCGAACCCCGCGCGACTGCATGTTGTCGAAGGCGAGCGTGGACCCAGATGGCCCGTCCACACGCATCCAGAACCCAGCGGAGCCTTCGGTCACTTCGTCCGTTCGGATCCATCCCGTGAGCAGTAGCTCCCTGCCCCGGGCGACATCAAGGGGGTACATCTGACTAATGGCCGAGAATTGGTCGGGAGGCCGTGCTCCATCGAGGATGTATCGACTCCGGAGGCTCGCCCGACCGGCGAACGTCGTCAGCGTGTCGAGCACCAGTTCGTGCGCGGTCGCGTTCGTAGACCAGCCGCTGGGTTCGCCTTCCTCGACCGCTTGTCCGTCCGTCTTCGAATCCCAGGTTGACGACGGTCTGACCGACGCTCACGGCGGGAACCAGGGCGACGAAGACAAGGAAGGCGAGGGTCGTCCGTAGACTTGCGATCGCAATCTCCGCAATGCAGGCCATCCGCTCCTCCCTGAGGAAGCTCACAATCCTCGACGCGGAACCTCTTCCAAACGATCGTACTTGCTTCCCGGTCGTTCATTCGCTCGGCCAGTGCCCACAACACCGGGCGCACGGGCAGTCAGCGTTCACGCCCCAGCAGGTAAGTCAGCGTAACGCCGCCGAAAATGCCGTATGCCGAGTAGCGGCCCACGTTCGGGACCGCCTGACTCCGCCCGATGCGAGCCCGAACCCGGCCACGCCGCTCCTTCTGCAACCCCACCTCGAGACCCGCGTCCGCGCTGAACCGTTCCGTGATCTGATAGCCGAGACCGGCGGAGAACAGCGTTCGGCGGGCCTCAGGGAGGAGCGGAGACACGGAGACGGCCGGTGCCGCCGCGGTGTTGTACAGGATGCCACCTCGTAGCGCAATCTCTTCGCTTGGCCCGAACTCGACCGCCACCCGCAGGGTGCTTGCGTCCCTGTAGCTGAGGAGGAGCGTATCGGTTGGGGCGATCGAAAAGTCTAGGACCACCTCGTCGAAATGGCTCCAGCCGGTCCACTGATAGTCGAAGAAAACTTTCGTTGCCTGAGTCGCCTGGAACCGCACGCCCGCCACGAGCTGGTTCGGGAGGGTGAGCTCCGAGGTCAGTCGCTGATCCCCGAGCAGCGAGTCGGGCTCGAACTGCGGGGCCAGCAACGAGTCGATCGGTGTGCCGGGCGGCAAACCGAATGGATTGCCAGCTGGGAGGTCGAAGCCGGTTTTGATCTGCGCAAAATCGGCCGTACCGGTCAAGTCGAGATGAGCCGAGTGTAGGTAGCGGGCGCCGAACGACAAGCGTTCTGACAGCCGGAGCTGCAATCCGACATGGAAGGTGGCCGACCAGTCGTCCAGATCGAGGTGGACGTCGGCGAAGTCGGTGCCGTCCGGGACGCCGAGGTCGCTGAACTGCAGGTTCGTGCCGGGGATAGGGGTCGTCGCCAGGCCGAGTCGGCGGCGGATCTCTGCCGATCCTCTGACGGCGGCAATTCCGACGCCCAACCCGAGTCGTCCGGCGATCGGTTCGACGGCGATGGTCGGTTGAACGTAGATACCGCGCAGCGTGTTGTCGTAACCATCGTAACGGCCCTCGAAGTCGAGCGGCCAAGCGGACGACAGCCCATACGGTGCCCAGAACCCGATGCCAGCGCCAATTCTTGGCGTGAGCCGCCCCGTGAGCCACGCGTGCGGGGCGAACTTCGTGCCCTGCTCGCTGTCGAACGACTCGCCGGTATCATCGAAGGTGAACGTGCTCGTCGAATACAGTGCCATGACGCCGCCACTCGCCACGCTTCGTTGCCGGGCGAGGGCGGCCGGGTTGTAAAAGACGG
>WHSP01000226.1 GCA_009380025.1 Gemmatimonas sp.
CGGGCGCCCAGGCCGAGCGCCTGCACGAGGCGGGTGCGGTGGTCACGCGGAGCAACGCCGACGCCGCTCGGCTCGCGCTGGCCGCGGCGCTCCTCGGGAGCGCCTGGTTGCTCGGTAACCTGGCGATCTTCGGCCTCTTACTCGGTTCCGGGTGGCTCTTGTTGGGCCGTCCCGCGCTCGGCGCGGCCCTCCTCATCGCGGCCGTCGCCAGCTTCTTCGGCGTGCGAGCGGTTTTGCGACGCAGCCGCTCGGCCCTCGAGGAGCAACGATCCGACGTGCGTCCGCCGAGAAGACGGACACCGACACGGGTCTAGAAGCTCCCTGGTTTCGAGGCTTCATGATCTCCAGGTTCGCGCTTATCGATTGACGGCGGCGGCGACGGGCGTAGCTCCACGTGCTAGACCGGGACTGGTTCAGCAGCCGGTGCGGCCCGTTCGCTTTCCAACAGCATCTGGCGGTTTTTTCGTCCGAGCGAAAGCGCGAGGACCAGCCACAGGAACGAGAACGGCACCATGGCGAAGGCCAGTGCCGAAAGTCCGAACCCGAGCCAGCCCATGGCCGTGTAGGACCACGCTCCCATCTGGTCGCCGAGCCGGTAGACGGCCGTGTCGTTGAAGTTCTTCGCCTTGTACTTCTCCTCGCGGGACAGGACGGTATAGAGCACCTCGCGGGAGGGTCGCTGAAGGGCGAAGTTTGCAGCCCGACGGAGTACCTCGAATACCACCACTACACCGAGGACGGGGGCGGCGCCCAAGATACCGAAGCCGATCATACTGATGGCGGGAAGCAGGGCGAGGGTCAGGCCGACGCCGAGCCAGCGCAGCGCGCGCGCCGTGATGAAGACCTGCATAATGGCAGTCAGGCTCTGTACGACGGCCTCCATCGTGGCGAAGAGCTGGGTCTGGGCAGCTTCGTCCTCGATGGCCCGCGACACGATGTCGATGCGCTGGAAATAGAGGAAGGTGGACACGATGGCGAAGGCCGCCATCAAGAAGGCGATTCCCAGCAGGTACGGCGAGCTGGCCACCTGTCGGACCCCATCCCAGATGCCGCCGCCGATGACCTCGTCACTGTGGTCGCCGTCCGGCGTTGACCGGACGGCAACACCGGCCTCGCTCTCCTCCTGGCGAGCGGCCTGGTTGAGGAACACCTCTTGGTCGCCGAGCCGGCGCGAGGCCTGCCCGGCCAGCTCGAGCAAGAGTGCCGACACCAAGAGTAGGTTGACGGGCCCCAGCCAACCGACCAGTATGGCCGTGATGGCCGAGCCGGATACCGCCCCGACCGTTCCGCCCACCGCGACCAAGCCAAAGATGCGCTTGCTCTGTGCCGGCCGGTAGATGTCCGTCATGAACGACCAGAAGACCGTAACCACGAACAGGTTGAACACGCTGGTCCAGATGAAGAACACCCGCCCGATCCAGACACTGGTCGCCGCGTCCGCCACCTGCAGGAGCAGGAAGAAGATCACCAGGTTGAGGATGAAGAAGCGGTAGATCATGGGGACGAAGCGCCGGCGAGGCATGCGGGCCACCAGCGCGGTGTAGAGGGGGTGCAGCAGGAGCATGCCCACTAGCGTACCCGTGAAGAGCCACGCCAGGTTATCGACGCCGCCGGCCAAACCCATGGTGTCGCGAATCGGCCGAATCACGAAGTAGGCGGAGAGCACGAGAAAGAAATAGAGAAAGGACCAGACGACAGCGCCAATCTCCTCTTCTCTCACCACGATCGCCCGCCGCACCAACGTCCCGACGAATCCATTCATGAAATGGTATCTGGCTAGCGTGAATTACGCGGAATGCGGCTTCCTGCCGCCCGCTCCTGTGGAAGTAACAACGCGCTTTAGGTTGGAATCCGGCCCCTCAAGGGTACTCGGCGATGCAGAGGTGGTCAAGCGAGTCGCCGTGAGCGGTGTCAAGCACGGATAGAAATGTCCCCCGGTGCCCACGCCCGCTGAAGAGGGTCAGGCCGTTCCAGTACCAACCGTCGATACTTCGTTTCGGCCAGAAACGTCGAGGGGCGATGGTTAGACACCCATCGCCCCCTACCTTCCGCAACCAGGTCCGTTGCATCGTCGGACCGTCTATCCCTTCAGCAGGCGATCTCTGACGCCTGCTCCTGGATCTCGAGAAGCTCCACTTCCACGATCAGCTCCTTGCCCGCCAGGGGATGGTTCGTGTCGAGCAGCACCATATCGCCCGTCGTCGCGATGACCCGGACGACCCGGACCGGACCGTCTCCGCGCTTCATCGTGATCTGCTGCCCCGCATAAGGATCGACGTGACGGGGGAACCTCTCCCGCTCGACTGCGAGCAACAGGTCCCTCCGATGCCGTCCATGCGCCATGTCCGCGGGAATGTGGGCTGAGCGTACTTCTCCAGACCGCATCCCTCGAACCAGATCCTCCACACCGCGCATCACTTCACATTCGCCGATCGTGAACTCCACCGGATCGCTTTCACGTGAGTTTTCCACCACGGTCCCGTCATCGAGACGACCGGTGAAGTGGATCTTCACGCGATCGCCGACTCGCGCCTTGTGCATGGTCACCTCCCCCTCGATGGCGCGCCGCCCTGCGGACGACGCTTCCTGTTCGTTGTGAGATCGCCTCCGTCGCAGTGTCCACTAGCCGTTGTACACGCGCGGAGGGGAATTCCCTCCGCCGGTCGCCGAGCCGCTTCCGAGAGGCCACGCGTGTTCTTCGGTCACTCTTTCGATCGGGCATGTTTCGGACCGTCGGGTCCGCCAGTCCCTCAGCGGCCGGCCATCAAGCCGATCCCGGCGCGACCCGTTATCCCCCCAACCGCCGAGACAAGTTTCGGGACTCTGCGAGACCGCGAGGAGTAGACCGCGCTTCTATCCTCATCCAGGTGAGAACCCCGATTCACCGCGGAACCGCGGAGCTCGCAGAGGGACGACTCGTGTGCAGTCCTCTGCCGCTCTGCCCTCTGCGGTAATCCTTGTTGTTCTCGACGCGTGCGGCCGTTCTCGATTGATACCCGCCTCATAGAACCGGGATCTACCGCATCTGACGGGGAAGCCAGAGGGCGATGTCGGGGAAGGCGATCAGGAGGCCGATGATGAGCAGTTCCCCGATGACGAAGGGGAGAACACCCATGAAGATCTCACCCATGGGTACGTCGGGGGCGGTGCGGCGCATAACGAAGACGTTCGCGCCGATGGGCGGGGTGACCAGAGCCAGCTCGGCCATGACCACAGCGAAGACACCGAACCAGATGGGATCGATGCCGAGCTCGAGGACGACCGGCATCACGAAGGGGATCGTCAGCACGAGCATGCCGAAGACGTCCAGCATCGCGCCGAGGGCAAGGTAGAGCACGACCAGGGTGGCCAGGAAGAGGATCCGGCCGAAGTCCATGTCGACCAAGATGCCGACCAGGCTCTCCGTCGTTCTGGTGATGGCGAGGAAGCGGGCGAAGAGATAGCCGCCCACGATGATGGCAAAGATCATCGCGCTGATCAGTGCCGTCTCTTCGAGAGCCTTGCTCATCGAAGCACGGGTCAGAGTCCGGCGGATCGCCGCTGTAATCAGAACACCCGTGCACCCGACGCCTGCAGCCTCCGTAGGCGTGAAGATCCCCGCATAGATCCCTCCGATGACCAGCGCGAAGAGCACGACGATTGGGATGAGTCCGGCACTCGTGCTCCAACGCTCGCTCCAGGTTGAGCCTGGGCCTGGTGGGCCCAACGACGGCGTCACCAGGCAACGGAGCAGGATGATGGTCGCGAACATCGCGGCCGTCAGAATGCCCGGAACGATCCCGGCGATGAAGAGCGCCCCAATCGACGTCTCCGTCATCACTCCATAGAAGATGAAGATCACGCTTGGAGGGATGAGGATTCCGAGCGTACCGGAGGCGGCCAGCGCACCGGTAGCCAAACGCGGATCGTAGCTGTACCGACGCATTTCCGGCATCACGATGGCACCCATTGTCGCCACCGTCGCGATGCTGGACCCGGTTACTGCGCCGAACGCCCCGCAGGCGAAAACCGAAGTGATCGCCATCCCTCCCGGCACCTTCCCGATCCAGGTTCGAACCGCGACGTACAGATCCGTCGCGAGGCCGGTATGGAAGACGAGTTGCCCCATCAGGACGAAGAGGGGAATGGTGACGAAGACGAAGCTCCGACCCTCATCCCAGGGGATGAGTACGGAGTGGGCGAGCGCCGGACTCGCTCCCTCGAGGATCCAGATGCCTACCGCCCCGGTAATCGCCATCGCGAAGGCGATCGGAACCCCGAGCATCAGCAGAATGAACATCGCCAGAATCCCGAGGATACCGCTCAGGGGCAACGTCATGCGCGGCTTCCCTCTTCGAGGTCCGCCGGAGATCTATCGCCCGCGGATCCGGCTTCAGCTCCCAGCTCGGATGGCCCTACCCCTGTCTCAGGGGTCACCCGGACGACCTCGCTTTCCAGAGAATCACCGGCTTCCGACGCGGAGGGATATCGCAAGCGCCCCTCAGTCCCTTCCGGATTGCTGAAGATCCTCGCGGCGACGACGAGTGCGCAGATCGAAAGCACCATCATGAACGGCCACAGCGGGAGCTCGAGATCTTCGCCCGTCTCGCCCGTCCGGATCATGAAGGGGACGAACCGCGCTCCCTGGAACGCCATCAGCCCGAAAAATATCAGGCCGGCGAGGGAAGCGAGCACGTCCGCACGGCGCCGGGTCTCTGGCGAGAACCGGGAATAGAAGACCTCCATGCGAATGTGGTAGGCACGATCCCAGGCGTGAGGGAGGGCGCAGAAGATCGTGACGAGGAGGAGGAGCCCATTGACGTCACGGGCCCATTGAAGCGGTGCATTGAAGAAGTATCGGAGGGTGACGTCGAGGCTCACCAGAACCACCAGCGCGGGCATCGTAACGTAGATGCCGAAGCGGAACAGCTCGAAGGAGACTCGCTCGGACCAGCGGTCCAACCGCTCGGCTGCCGTGTCGAACCACGTTCCGTCGCGGTTGTTCGCCCCGCGTGGAGGCCGATGCGGCGGCATCAAATGTCGATAACGCCCTGGACGGGCTGCTGGACGACACGATCCCAGAGTTGCTGATCCGACCAGCCCTCGTAGACCGCGGCGCGCTCATGGGCTTCTCGCACGAACGCTTCGGCCCGAAGCCCTTGCCGCTCGTTCTCTTCGATGAACCGCTCCTCGAGGGGCTGAAGGGCGTCGATCCACGCTGCCCGCTCGTCGGATGTGGGCTCCGAGACCTCGACCCCGCTCTCCCCAAGGCGTTCGATCGAGGACGCCAGCGCAGTACCCCCGTAGTAGTTCTGATGCGCGATCTGTCCACGTAGCCGGTAGGCGTTATACAACTCCACCCTGAGGTCATCCGGCAGGTTGTCGAACGTACGGGGATTGAGGCAATACTGGAGGACTGTATGGGTCAGACCGAGCCGGAGGTAGTGACTCCCGATCTCATA
>WHSP01000227.1 GCA_009380025.1 Gemmatimonas sp.
GAATCGGAACGCGCCGGCCGATATGCCGGAGACGCAGGTCCAGCTCACCAACAAGACCTACATCCAGTGGGGTGGACAGCAGGTCACGTTGGGAACCGACAACGTCTTCACGACCTACGACATCTTCATCCAGGACCGGCAAAACGGGCTCTTCGAGTTCGACAGCCTCGAGGATCTGGAGAACATGAACCCCTACCGCTACGTGCGTGACGCTCCGAAGGGCAGCCTCACGCCGTACGTGAAGCAGGATGTGCTGGATCTATCCCTCTTCGCCCAGACGGAGTTCAATGCGCTTCCGCGGCTGTCCACGGTGCTCGGATTGCGCTACGACGTGACGATGTTCCTTCGAGAAGCCGACTACAACCCGCTGCTGGATGAGACCTTCGGGATCCGGACGGATCGTCCCATCCCGATCGATTGGACCCACCTCCAGCCTCGGGTTCAGCTCACTTGGGACATCCGCGGGGACCGCTCGGAGGTCCTACGGGCCGGCGGCGGCGCGTTCATGGGCCAGCCGCACCACGCGCCATTCTACAACGTCGTCATGGCCAGCGGGGTCAATTTCGCAGAGATCATCCTGAACGACGAGGAGATTCCCACCCCGGATTTCGACTCGTACCGAAGTGATCCGACGACGATTCCGGGAGTCCCAGAAGGAGCGAGCACGGCTCCCACGCCGGTGGAATTGATCAGTCCGGACTACCGCGCGCCGCGCACCTGGAAGTTCAACGTCGCGTATCAGCGGCGCGTCCTGGACTATCTGACGCTGGGCGCGAACCTGTTGTATTCACGAACCACCAACAACTACCACTACTTCCTTCGAAATCTCGTCGAAGAACCGTACTTCACGCTCGCCAACGAGCAGGATCGCCCGGTGTTCGTCCCCCCCGAGACCGTCACGGAGGAGGGACGGACGAACCCGCTGGACAGTCGCATCTCGGACGAGGTGGGGACGATCGAAGAGCTCGTGTCGGAGGGTGGCCTTCGACAGAAGGCCCTGATCCTCGACGCGCAGGTCGATTTACCACAGGGAAGTTCGCTGGGGATGTCCTATACATGGAACGACACACGCGACAACTCGAACTACCAGTGCTGTCTCTCTCAGACCGCGCAGGGCACCCCGATCGCCGGCGATCCCCGAGAGCTCCAGTGGGGGCAGTCTTTGTGGACGTTTCGCCACAAGCTCTCCATTTACGGCTCCCTTCCCCCCATCTACGGCTTCCGCATCAGCGGTCGATATGTGGGTCAGTCCGGCTCGCCCTACTCCCTGATGGTGGCGGGTGATATCAACGGGGATGGGAACATGCTCGGCAACAACGACCTCGCCTTCGTCTTCGATCCCGACGATCCCAGCACTCCGCCGGAGATCGCCGAGACCATGCGGCGAGTGCTCGACGACCCGGACAACCTCGCACGCGACTACATCCGCGATAACCTCGGCCGCATCGCCGAGAGAAACGGCGGCGCGTCGCCGTGGTCCGGTCGTATCGATCTGCGTGTGTCGAGGAGTCTTCCCACGGTCCGCGGGCAGTCGGTCGAGCTAGTGGCCGATATCTTCAACCTCGCCAACCTGCTCAACAGCGAGTGGGGTGGGCGATACAACCTCGGCGGCAAGCGCACTCTTCTGAATGTGCGTGGGTTCGATCAGGAGTCGTCGGAATATATCTACGAAGTGAACGAGAATGTCGGGACGGTACGCATGTCCGGCGACCCTTATCAGATCCAGGTGGGGCTGCGTTACGCGTTTTGAGAAATAGTGAAGGGTGAAAGAGAATGGGTTGACCCTATTCACCCTTCACACTTCACCCTTCAAATCCCCAACGCCTGGAGGATGAACGGGGCGATGTCCTCCAGGCTCCCCTCCTCGATGCGAAGTCCCGCCGGCACTCCGGGGCCATAGCCGATGAAGCCCGTGTGAATCTCGTGCTCGAAAGGGAAATGACCATGCCGGCCGCTCCGCTCGCCAGGCTCGCTGACGGGTTCCGCGTTGGCATCCTCGGTGAAGCGATACCCCGGTCGTGCTGAGAGTGCGAGTCGTACGTCGGCTTCGGCTCCAACGGCGGCCAGCCGCTCGGGTGTAACGACCTGGAAAGCGTCACGAATCCCCACGGGCAGCGAAGCCAGCAGCTGTTCGACCCTGGCGACGATTCCCTCGTCGGAGCTGTCCGAGTAGAGGAGCGCCGACCCGCCGGTCGTGAGAAACCGAGCCCCGTCCGACGAGGTCTTCTCTGCCAGGAGCCCTGCCTCACGGAGCCACGCGTTCGGCGCAAGCAGCCGCTCGACATCGATAAAGCCGTGGTCGCCCGTTACAACGATCGCCGTACGGTCCTCGATCCCCGCCGCCTCGAGCGCCTCGACGATCCTGCCAACGACCCGGTCGGCGCTGGCCACGGCTCGCCTGACCTGCGGGTGCTCTCTTCCATGCTCGTGCTGGTACTCGTCTGTCGTGACGATGTGGACGAGCGTTAGCGTGGGACGATGGGTTTCGATCAGATAGGCGGCCATCGCGCCGATCCGAGCCTCTTTCCCTCGGCTCCCGTTCGCAAAGTTCTCTGGCGTGAGTCGTCCCGTTGCATTCCGTTCTAGTTCGTCGAGCAGGTCCGCCGGATGGACGGCGGCGCGAAGCATGTCTAGCCGCGTGGCGCCAGGGTCGTCGGGCTGCGGTGGCACGGGTAGGTTCCAATCGATCTCCGCCCCGACGGTTACCGGCCACCAGAGACTGGCCGTGGTCCCGCCCGCTTCGCGCACGCGCTCCCAGAGCGTCGGGACCCGGATCGAGTCGGCGTGCCAGTACGACCTCGCTACCGGGCCTGGCTGCTCACGCGTCCGATTCTGAAAGATTCCATGGTCCGCCGGCGGGGCACCGGTTACCATCGTCGTGTGCGACACAAACGTCACCGACGGGAACGCCGGCCGGACCGCGACCGCGTGGGCTCCCTGCCGTGCCAGCTCCTGGAGGGTCGGCGCTGGCCATGTCGCGTCGAGATAAAAGTCCGGCCGGAGACCGTCGATCGAGATCAGGACGACGTGGTCCACACGTCCGGATTGGAGGTCGGCCAAGGTTGCGGGGATAGAAGGTGCTTCAACGTCCTGTGCGCTTACGGAGGTTGGAATCCACGGTAAACAGACAACGAGGAGGAGGATACTGAGTCGGATCGCTCGACGCATAATCATTCTGTATGTTCGGGTGAACGGTTGCAAAGGGAGTATACGATTAGAGTCTGGACTCGGCATTTGCTCAGGGTATCGGTCCGGTAACCCACGGGTAACAAGGACGGTAGGCTGTTGATTCGGCTACTGGCTGGCTTGTCATCTCGGAACCCCACATGTCCTTCCCGCGAGAGCGGAACCAGAGCGCAAAACGCCTGCGGGTTCCCTGTGTTCTCACGATCTTAGTCTCTTACCAATCGAATGTTGTGCAAATCGCACAAGAATGTGAGTTCATGCAGTGAGGCCGGCGAGTGACGGGATGAGGGAGTCCTCGCGCAGTCGCATGGCAGCGGCGAGGACACGCCGGTCAAGTGCAGAATTTTCTGTAGTTTCTCTTCCGGTCCGTTAGGGCTCAGGCGGGCTGCCTGAGCTCGGCCTCAGAGCGTGTAGCCTCGGACCTCTTGAGGTATCGGCGCTCCATCCACTTCTCGTTGCGTTCGACGGCGAGGGCACTGATGAGCCTCAGGAGGCTCGCCTCGTTCGGGAAGATCCTCACCACCCGGGTTCGCCGCCGGATCTCCGCGTGATCATGCTCCACGCTGTTCGTGCTCTTGAGCCGCTTCCGATGGGCTTCGGGCAAAACGAAGAAGGCCAGGGTCTGGTCCACCGTCTCCTCGAGCCAGTCGGCCGCGGACGGGGCTTTCCTCTCGCGCAGCGTGTCGATCAGCCGCGTCACCCGGCTCCGGGCTTCCTTGCGCGTCGGAGCCGCCCAGACGTCGCGCAGCCCGGTCAGCAATTCGGAGCGCAGCGCATCGGTACTCACATAGGCGTGGGCATTGCGAAGGTAGTGCACTTGGCACCGCTGGTGGGCGGCCTCGGGGAAGTAGAGCCCGAGTGCCTGGACCAGGCCCATGTGCTCGTCACTCACCACGTACACGACGCCCTCCAGCCCCCGCTGTGTGAGGTCCCGGAAGACTTGGACCCAGCTCTCGCGACTCTCGCTGTGACCCGTCCATACGCCCAGATGCTCCCGGTATCCGTCCTCACTGATCCCGATCACCGAGAGCACCGCGGTCGGGAGCACCCGCCCCTCGCGCCGCACCTTCTCCTGATGCGCATCCACGATCAGGTAGGGGTACGTCCGGCCCGCCAGACTTCGGCGTCGCCACGCCTCGAGCTCTGTGTCCAGGCGCTTCGTCAGAGCACTCACCTGGCTGGCCGAAACCAACACCCCGCAGAGCTGCTCGACCACCTTCTGGACTTTCCGCGTGGAGACCCCCTGGATGTACATCTCCACCAGCGCCAGCACGAACGCCTTCTCGCTCCGCTGATAGCGCTCGAAGAGGCTCGGCTGAAACCGACCCTCCCGGTCCTTCGGAACCCGCAACTCGATCGTCCCCACCCGCGTGTGCAATCGCCTCCGCTTCGTTCCGTTGCGCCAGCCGCGACGCTCCCCGCTTCGCTCCCAACGGCCGGCCCCCAGAAAGCGGTCGAACTCCGCCTGCAGGGCCGCCTGGATCATCTGCGCCAGCATCGAGCGAAACACATCGGGCGGCGCTTGTTCCAGGCTGTTCCCGCTTTTACCTTCCAAGGGAAAGGTCATCGATTCTCCTCCGTGCTGGGCGGGCTCCTACCCGCCGGTTCATCAGCTTGGACCGGAAGAGATTCGGTGGCCTTTCCTTTTTCGGCAACCATTCCCTACGAGGCTGCCGCCGCGGCTTCGCCCGCTCTGGCGTCCCTCGGAGTGGAACTACGAAAAAGAAGCCTCTCTCAAACTACAGAAAAATACGCACACTCCCGACACGCCGACCGAGCCGGGTCAAATAGTACTTGTAGGTTCCGCGGACCTTCTTGAGCAGGCCGTGCATGCGGAACCGTTTGAGGTGACGGGAGATCTGCGGGCCGGAGCGCTCGGGGAGGAAGTGCCGGAGATCACGGACCTGGAAGCCGCGGAGGTTGAATTCGCCGCGGGCGAGGGTGAGGAAGAGGGCCCGCTCGTCGGGGTCGAAGAAGTTGATGCCGCGGTAGCTGCGGTCGTCTTGGCGGACCGGCCGGGAGAGTTTCTCGAGCTGCTGGCGGCCGGCGGTATCATCGTCGAGGCTGGAGAGGAATTCCAGGTACCGCCGATTGCAGGCTCGGAGCAGACCGGCGATGACGCGTAGGCTGTAGAGGGTTTTTTTGACGGGAGCGAGCTTCGTGCTGCGCGAGCCG
>WHSP01000228.1 GCA_009380025.1 Gemmatimonas sp.
TTTCTCGCGAAGCTTTCAGTCCTGATGACCTCAATTCCTTTTTGGACCGGACTCACCATTGATTTGGGCACTTTGAAAGAATCCATCATTCGGTCGCTCCAGGGCCGAGCGTCCGAGTCGGAGGAGCAAGCGCTCCTGGAATGGCGCACGCGCGCCGCAGAGAACGAGACCTATTTCCGTGAAGTCGAGCGGATCTGGGGGGCCACGGCGATGGAGACGGCGATGGTGGGGTCGCGTCCGACTGCGGGGACGATCATCGCGAAGGCCGTCGATAACGGGTCAGCGACGGTGATCCCCCTGGCACGGCCTCAAGCACCGCCGAGCCGGCCACGCACTACTACGAGCGATCTTGTGACGGCGGCCGCCGTCGTTCTAGCACTCGGCGCTACGGCGCTGTGGTGGACGACCAGGCCGGCGACGCGGATGCTCACCGCTAGCGAGATTGTGACCGGGCCTGCGGAGATGGCAACGACGCGGCTCAGCGATGGGACCACCGTCCGCCTCGCACCACAGAGTCGATTGCTGATCCGCGCAAATAGGGCGGCGCGCGAGGTCTGGCTGGACGGGCATGCCTTCTTCGCGGTCGCCCACGACGAAGCGCAACCGTTTACGGTCCGAACGCGCGTCGGCGATGCGCTCGTCCTCGGCACTCGTTTCGATATCCGGGTGCAGGACCAGGAAGTCCGGGTTGCGGTGGTCGAAGGCCGGGTCGCCCTGGCCGCTCAGGGCGGCCGCGTGGAGGTCGGTGCCGGCGAGGTCAGCCGCGCCAGCGATGGTTCCGAGCCAGAAGTCGAGCAGGCAACGGATATCCAACCGCTTCTCGCGTGGATGGACGGCTTTCTCGCGTTCCAGGATACCCCACTCGGCACGGTGGCAGGCGAGCTGGAGGAGCGCTTCGGAATTCGTGTACTGCTGCGGGATCCGGAACTCGCGCAGCGTACGGTTTCGGCCTGGTTCACCACGGAGGACGCCGAGGAAGTCCTCTCGGTAGTGTGCCGTGCCGCCGGCGCGCACTGTACGCTCCGCGACTCCATTGCGAGCATCGAGCCTTGAAGCTCCTCTTCCCACCTCGAGCCGGAGACCCATCATGCGACGTATCAGAACCGTGATGCTGGCGGCCTTCCTCCTGCTTGTCTTTGCCACGGAGAGCAGAGCACAGGCCGCGGATCTGCACTTCAGCGCCGTGGCGCAGCCGGCGCAGACTTCTCCAGCCGAGCAGCCGCTGCTCTCCTACCCTGCTCGCCTTCAGGTCGAGGAGGTAGCGCTGGCCAAGGCGCTTGTCGAGCTGCAAGAGCGCTCGGGAGTCCACCTCGCCTTCAGCCGGACGATGCTCCCTGCCGAACTGCGGGTCTCCTGCAATTGTCTCAGTGCCACTGTTGAGCAGGCCCTCCACCGACTGCTCGCGCCCACTGGGTTCCGCATCACCGATCTCGGCCCGCAGATTCTCATCGAGCCTGGGGCCCTTGTGAATGACCGACCCTCCAACCCCACCCAGTTGGACCCGTTGCGCCTCCAGTATGCGCCCTCGAACCTGCTGCCCGTGACCACTCGGCGAACCGACCGGAATGCCGTCGGAACCATCACAGGCACCGCGGTCGACGCCACGACGCAGCGGCCGCTCAACGGAGTGCAGGTCTTCGTCAGTGAGCTTTCGATCGGCACCCTGACCGCCTCCAACGGACGGTATACTCTCCTGAACGTGCCTCCTGGACCGGTCACCGTGCAGGCGCAGATGATCGGGTATATGGGGGTCCAACAGCAGGTGACGGTGCAGGATGGGCAGAGCGTCACGCTCGACCTCCAGCTCGAGCCGCAGGCACTTTCTCTCGACGAGGTCGTTGTCACCGGAACAGGCGGATCCGCCCGCGTCCGAGAGATGGGCACGGCCATATCGCGCCTCGACTCCCGCGAGATTGAGAACATCCCGGTCGCTCGTCCGCAGGACATCTTGGCGGGCCGCGTGGCGGGTGTTGCAGTCAACCAGGGCGGGGGGCAGCCCAGCAACGAGGGAGGTATCCGGCTACGCGGCAACAACAGCGTCTCGCAGGGGAACCAGCCGTTGATCTACGTCGATGGTATCCGAATCTATAGCGAGCACACGCCTACCGGTTCGGGTACGTCGAGCGGGTCACTGGGACTCAACAGCATCAGCCCGAACGATATCGAACGGATCGAGATCGTAAAGGGTGCGGCGGCGAGCACGCTGTACGGCACCGAGGCTGCCGGCGGCGTGATCCAGATCTTCACCAAGCAAGGTTTCTCCGGGTCGCCCCAGTGGCAAGCGGAGGTCGGGCTCGGGATTAGTCGGGTTGACCACTACGGTCCGAACTGGAACAAGGAAGACAATCCGACTGGGCTCTACATGAACGAGTGCCGGGGGTCTAACGTTCTCGACTACCTCGGCGAGCAAATCGATGACGTCACCTGCCCGGAAAGTGGCTCATGGATCCAGACGGGAGAGATCCAGAACTATTCGCTCTCGGTGCGCGGCGGGGCGGGGGATGTTACCTACTATCTGGCCGCCAATCTCAACTCCGAAGGCAGCACGGCGCCTCAGGGTTGGGGCCGACGCGGTGGGTTCCGCGGCAACGTGAGCTTCCAACCCCGCGACAACCTCCAGCTCACCTGGAACAACGCCTACACGCGCGGAATCAACCGTTTCCTCCCAGAAGGGGGCGGGATTCAGAGTTTCATCGGGCAGGCCACCCGCGGTCCGGGCATCACCTACCGGATCGATGGTGAACCGGCCGCCGGTCTCCTGCTCAAGAACCAGTTGTACGATTGGAAGGACCACTACGTCACGGGCTTCACGGTCGACTACGACCAGATGGAGAATCTCTCCCACCGGTTCACCACGGGCTTCGACTACAACCTGCTCACAGGGCAGGACCTGTACGAGTTCGGCAACGGTCGCTATCCGCTCGGACAGATCGACGCGCGGGATTGGCGCAATACAGTCCTGTCGCTCGACTACTCGGGCTCGTTTTCAATAGGCAGCATAGATCGGATAACATCGAGCCTGACGTGGGGCGGACAATACTTCCACAACAGCAACCGACAGGTGAACAGTTCGTCGGTCGATTTCGCGGGGCCAGGTGACCCGACCCTGTCGAGCGGGGCTCGCCGGGAGGTCACCGAGACGCGAGCACGCGTCGTCAATGCGGGGCTGTTCATCCAGGAAACGCTCGGCTTCGCCGACCGCCTCTTCTTGGTCGGTGGCCTTCGCTTCGACGGCAACAGTGCCTTCGGTAAGGACTTCGGGATCCAGATGTACCCGAAGCTCAGCGGATCGTACGTGATCTCGGATCACGAGTTCTGGCCGACGAATTTGATCCAGAGTATGCGGTTGCGGGCCGCTATGGGTGAATCGGGCAAAGCGCCAGGCGCATTCGACGCGGTTCGCGTCTGGGACCCGATCGCCGCGGACGACGGTCAGCCCGGCTTCACTCCGTCGCGTCTCGGCAACTCGAACCTCGGTCCCGAGCGGACGCGCGAGTACGAGATGGGCTTCGAGGCCAGCGCCCTCGACGACCGCCTTTCCCTCGAGTTCACCTGGTATCGTCAGCATGTGATGGACGCGCTCGTTCCGGTGCAACCGCCGCCGTCACAGGGCTTTCTCAGCACCCAGCTAGAGAACATTGGTGAGCTGGTCAATCGCGGGATTGAGTTGAGCGCTGAAGCCGCGCTCATCCGGACGAGCAGCATCGATTGGACGACCCGGTTGAACATCTCCACCACCAACACCGAGGCGATCGATCTTGGCGGGCAGCGCATCCCTTTGGGCAGCCAGAACGAGGTGCTGGAGGGCCACCCGGTGCCCGTGTTCGTCGGATCCAAGGTTATGAACCCGGACGAGTTCGCCGACCCGATCCTCGCGGAGGATCAGGTGCTTGGCCAGGTCTATCCGGACCGGACGATTGGCCTGGGTACGAGCGTCACCTTCCTTCGGAATCTCACCTTGGACGCGCAAGGAGAGTTCGTCTACGGAGGCCACAACATGTATCCGCAGGGCGAGATCAACGCGCGTCGCCTGGCATTCCCGCCCTGCTTCGAGATCCAACGGAAGTTTGAGGCGCGGGAAGCGGGCGATCCATCCGCCCTCGACGGCGTAAGCGCCATTTGGAGGGCACGGTGTGGAAATGCGTTCAACGGCGAGTACGCCCGGTATGACATGTGGACCGGTTCGTCGGACTTCTTCCGGCTCCGTACGGTTTCGCTCAACTACCAGCTTCCCGCGGGTGTGATTCCGGGAACCACCTCCGCGAATCTCTCCCTCGCCGGCCGCAACCTTTACACGTCGACGGACTGGTTCGGCGTCGACCCCGAGGAGAACAACAGCAACGCGAGCAGTCTGGAGCGGCGCGGCTGGAGCAGCTGGCCGACGCCGCACAGCTTTCTCGTAACGCTGCGCGTTGGTTTCTGAGCGCCAGCAATGAGCAACCGACCACGTGACTTCGGAGGACATATGAAGGGATACAGAACCCTCAGCCTCGCGCTTGCCTTGGTTGCAAGCGGCGCCGCGGGCTGCGACTCGATGCTCGAGATCACCAATCCTGGACCCGCGACCGACGAAGCACTCGACGATCCGGCGGCTTTCGCCGGCCTGGTCTTCGGCATGTCAGGCGATCTGAGCCAAGCAATCGACGCCATCGGGTATGTGAGTGCGCTTTTCGCCGATGAGCTGAACAGCACCGGGTTCCAACGGCACTGGCTCGATTTCGCCCGTGGAATCATGATCCCGACCGACGCAGACCAATTCTGGGAAGTCGGGCATCGCGCCCGCTGGGTCGCGGAAGACGGAATCCGGCGAATGGAGGAGGCCGATCACGAGTCCATCCTGCTCGCCCGCGCCTATCTTTTGGCGGGATTCTCAAACCGCCTTCTCGGTGAGCACTTCTGTAACGCCGTGTTCGATGGCGGTCCTAGCGAGTCGTTCATGGCGCACTTCGAGCGCGCCGCGTTGCAATTCAGCACGGCGGCATCCCTCGCATCTCAGTACGGGAACATCGAGATCGGGAACGCGGCGACCGCTGGCCTCGCCTCGATTCGGGCCGCGCAGGGTGATTGGGCCACTGCCGCCGACCTTGCCTCCGAGGTGCCGCTCGACTTTCAGTATGATGCGATATTTTCGCTGAATTCGAGCCGCGAGACGAGCAACATCCTCATCAACTATCCTCTCGAGCACAGCGAGGGCACCGTCTATGGGACCGAGTGGGACGATGTCCTAGGGCCTGTTCACACTACGGTGCAATGGTTAATTTAATGCATGACCATCACCG
>WHSP01000229.1 GCA_009380025.1 Gemmatimonas sp.
CCATCACCATGGCATCGATGCCCAGCACGACGACCTTCGGCTGATCCTTCTGGAGTCGCCAGAGAAAGAGCTGCTGCAGGACCCGGCGAAAGCCCCAGTTCTGCGGCCCACGAAAGGCGCCGAAGAAACGCTTCATCGTATGCGAGGACGCCATCTTCTCCGGGGCCATTTCGATCGCGCCGGCATAGCCCGCGTCCTGCTTGACCGCATCGAAATGGACCAGATGTCGGCTCGTGCCGTCGAAGAAGAAGCACAACGCCTGATGGAACAGATCCGACACCGACAGGCCCTTGCCGCTCTTGCGAAGCGAGCCGAACACGCGGCTGAGTTCCGGCAGGATCCCGATCCCTCGCAAGTACCGCGAAAAAAAGACCAGCCCGGCTCGACCGCTCAGGCAATCGCTTGTCGTGCCCAGCTTATCAACCGGGACGTTGCCCGAGGACTGATCTCGCGCCATATTGAACCTCCACCCTTTGGGTTGAGTGCGGCCTACGCCGCGTGCTGACTGCATTTCTCCATGCCTCAGCAACTTAGCTCAAAGGGTGCTTCTTTGCTATAACGCTGAATCGCTCAATCTAGGCAGAAGTCAGGCGGCTAGCAGAGAGGGCGCCTATGTTTGTCCGGGTCGGAGTGGTGCCGGCCGGCCTGGCGGCGTGGGCGGGGCCGCTACCTTTCGGAATCCGAGCTGGCGCACAGCCCGTAGCAGACGCCGCGTGGACCCGCCAAGGAGGAGATGGAGCGAGAGCTAAGCTGAACCAACCGGCCCTCCCGGTCCCTCCCCCTATCTTCCAAGAGTCTTCGGCAACCCGTACTTTGCCTACAAACATAATTGCATACAAGCACGTTTGCCGTCTCAAGCATGGCGAAAGCTGTTCTGATCGACCGGGAGGTCGAAGCCGCCGAGCTCCGGGAGCTGGCCGACTCCAAAGAGCGCAACCTTGCTCTTCTCTACGGTCGCCGGCGCGTCGGCAAGACCTACCTCCTGACCAACCTCTGGGACTCTGACCGGGCCTTCTACTTCACGGCGTCGGCTACCTCGCCGGAGATCAACCGGCGGGTCCTCGTGGAAGAGGCTGGCCGCTGGGGCGGTGAGGAGCTGCGGCCGGAGGACTATCCGACGTGGCGGACCGTCTTCCGGGCGCTCCTGGAGCTCGCGCCCGCACGCGATCTGGTCGTCGTCATCGACGAGTTGCAGTACCTCGCGAGCGATGGCGCGGGCCTGGCGGAGGTCACCTCCGAGCTCAACGCGGTGTGGGAAGGCAGGTTCAACCGGTCCGGCGGACTGCTGCTGATCCTCTCCGGCTCCTCGGTGCGTACGTTGGAAGCGCTGACGGCCGGCGGCTCGCCCCTCTATGGGCGGCTGGATTGGGTGCGGCAGCTCCACCCCTTCGACTATTTCGATGCGGGAATGATGGTGCCGGCCTACTCGCCCACCAATCGAATCCGCGCTTACGCAGCATTCGGCGGCGTCCCGAAGTACTTGCAGGCGTGAGGGACAACCGGCCGCTCGAGGAGAATATCGTTCGTCTGCTCCTGGATCCGCATGGCGAAGTGCGGCTGCAGCTCGAGACCGTGCTTCGGCAGGAGGAGGGGCTCCGGGATTTCACCAAGTATCAGGGCATCCTCGAGGCGGTCGGGCTGAAGCGCAGAGAGGTCGGTGAAATCGCGGCCGCGATCGGGCAGGAGATCGACTACGGGCTGCGGCGGATGATCGCGCAGCTCGTCGAGTTGGGACTACTGGAGGCGGAACGCAACTTCGAGGAGGCCCGAAACCAGGCGATCCGCTACCGGATCGCCGATCCCGCGCTGCGCTTCCACTTCGGTCTGGTGATGCCGAACGAGTCCGCCATCGCCAGCTCCGATGCCGAGACCGTCTGGCGCGAACGCCTGACCGAGCAGCAGTTTCCTCGTTACGTCGGGAAGGAAGTGTTCGAGGACGTCGTCCGCCAGGCCTACTTGCGGCGTCGACGCGAACTGGACCTCCCGCCGGTGGAAGAGTGGGGCCGCTGGGAGGGAAGGGATCGCAATCGCAGAGATGTGGAGATCGATCTCGCGGTCCGGCTGCTGGACGGCAGGGTGATGACCGGATCGGCGAAGTTCCGCCGCCGGGCGGCCGACGCGAATTTGCTGATCGAACATCTGGACGCGCTGCGGCGCCTCGCGGACAGCGGGCGCGCCTGGGCGCACGACGCGCTCCAGCCGGAGGCCCCGATGCTCTTCGTGTCGGCGGGCGGCTTCAAGGACTCGTTCCGCGAGGTGGCGGAGGATCTCGGACAGGAGGTGATCACCTGGGCGCTCGACGAGCTGTTCTGACGGGGACCGGGGCGGCCATCGTACGCACCTGGTGGCAACGCTCACCGGCGGGCCGCGCCGAGGTATTCACGGCGGAACTGCTCGTGCTGGCTCGCCTTATCCGGAGTCCCCATGCCATGGGTGGTCCCGGCAGCCATCCAGACGATGTCATCCGCCGTATCCATGAGCTGACGTACTTCGTGACCGGTGGCTACGATGGCGCATCCCTCCTGGGCCAAGCACCGGAATGCCTCCGTGATCACCTCAGCGTCACTGGAGTTGATCCCCGCAAACGGCTCGTCGGCGAGCAGACAGCGCGGCGCCCGAATCCATGCCGTGGCGATCTCGGCCCGGCGCCTCTCTCCTCCCGAGAGCTCGGCTGGAGTCCGATCCACCAGCCCATGGATGCCGAGGCGCTCCAATATCTCGGCGCTCCGGGTTCCTCCGAAGCGCCACTCAACCGCGCGGATCTGTGCCCGCACCGTAAGGCGCCTCGAGAGGAGATCCCGATCGGGGAGATAGAAGAGGCCCCGCGAGGCGAGTTCAGGGAGTCGGGGGCGCAGGTAAGCACGGCCAGCGAAAAGAACCACCCCGTGGTCCGCACGCAGTAGTCCAGCTCCGATTTTGAGCAGGGTGCTCTTCCCGCACCCGTTCCTCCCGAATAGAACCGTGATCTGTCCCTCCCTGGCCCACACGGAGGCTGCCTTCAGGATTGTCCGGGGTCCGAACGACTTGCCGATCGAGTCGGCTGAGAAGACCGGTTGGGCGGGCATCTCAGAGCATCTCGAGGATGGCCTGGATCGCTACGTCCAGCACCAAGGCGGTGAGTAGCGAAGCGGTCCAGAACCAGCCTGGTGCCGCGCCCAGGTTCGCGTGCAGGAGCAACTCGTGAGAGCGTCTCCGGTCCCACCAAACCAGGAAGGCCGCGACCATGACCAGGAAGACTCGGATGGTCCAGGCTGGATGAAGGCCCGCGGAGATGCCTTCGGGGAGCGAGAGAAGGCCAAAGGACAGCACGCCAGCCATGAGTACGACGACGTACGTTATCCGAACCAGCAGCCAGACCAAGACGCTGCGACGAATCACAGTCCCCAGATAACGTGGGTACGGTAGGCCTATCGAGTCCACTGCCAGATGCGTCCGTTCCGTTGTACGTCTCATTCGCTTCTCCTGAGCGGCTGATCTCAGATCCGCGATTCCCCTGCCAGTTCCCCTCCTTGCGAGGCGCGACGTATCGGCCACTCGTCAACCGACCGTGCAGCAAGCTCCGCGGACCTTCATACGGTGTGTTAGTCTTCGCGTTCCCTTGACAGCTATAGGAGCGACAGGCATCTTCCCTCGACAGCGATAGGAACGTCCCTTCTTTGCTTCTCCACCCGGGAGTTCGCCATGACGCCGCGCAACCAGGCCGACGCCCTCCGCGGCTCGCTCGACCTGCTGGTCCTGAAGACCCTCTCGCTCGAGCCGATCCACGGCTGGGGGATCAGCCAGCGCGTGCAGCAAATCTCGGGTGGGGAGCTCGAGATGAACCAGGGCTCGCTCTACCCCGCCCTCCAGCGCCTGGAGAAGGAGGGGCTGATCGCGAGCGACTGGAAGACGACGGAGAACAACCGCCGCGCTCGCTACTATGAGCTCACGCCCGCGGGACGCCGGGTTCTGGGCGATGAAATGGAGAGCTGGCGGCGGTTCGCCGCAGCAATGGACCTCATCCTCCACACCGGCTGAACGTCACCGCGTGTTCTACCTTCTTCAGCGAGACCGCGCATGAAATGGTTATACGGGATGCGGGCGCGGCTGCGCCTGCTACGGCGCGGCAAGGCCGAGGAGCGCATGGAGGAGGAGCTGCGCTTCCATCTGGAGATGGAGACCGAGAAGTACCTGCGCGCAGGGATGACTCCCGACGAGGCGCGGCGGCGCGCTGTGCTCTCTTTCGGCGGCGCGGAGGGGCACAAGGAGGAGGTGCGCGAGGGCCGGACCCTCGCCTGGAGGGGCGGCCTCTCGCTGGATCTGAAGCTGGCCGTCCGCATGCTGCGGAAGTACCCGGGGCTGACGCTGATCGGGGGAATGGGAATCGCGCTCGGTGTTGCGATCAGTGTCGGCCTATTCGCGACGATGGCCGCGTTCGCCTTCCCAACGCTGCCGTTGGAGGAGGGCGAGCGGATCGTGGCGCTCGAGAACCTCAACGCGGCGGTGAACAACGAGGAGCGCCCCTCGCTGCGCGACCTCGCGCTGTGGCGCGAGGAGATGGAGTCGGTGCGGGACCTCGGCGGCTTCCGGACCGTCGAGCGCAACCTGATCGCAGACGACGGGGTGGTGGAGCCAGTGCAGCTGGCCGAGATGACGGCGTCCGGGTTCCAGCTCGCGCGCATCCCGCCGCTGCTGGGGCGGTACCTCGTCCGTGAGGACGAGCTGCGCGGAGCACCGCCCGTGGTGGTGCTCGGATACGACGTGTGGCAAGACCGGCTCGGGGGCGATCGGTCGGTCGTGGGACGCGACTTCCGCCTGGACGGCAGGGTGCACACGGTGGTGGGTGTGATGCCGGAGGGCTTTGCCTTCCCGGTGAACCACCAGTTCTGGATCCCGCTGCGGACGGAACCCGTCGCGTACGCACGGGGCGAGGGGCCGGAGATCTTTGTCTTCGGACGGCTGGCTCCCGGCGTCGAGATGGAGCAAGCGCAGGGGGAGCTGACGGCGGTCGGCCAGAGCACGGCAGCCGCCTACCCGGAGACGCATGCGCAACTCCGGCCGATAATCAGTCCGTACACCTACCCGCTAACCGAAACGGGGAGGGACGTCTCGGTCTGGGAGATTGCTCAGATCCAGCTCATGGTGAGCCTGCTGTTGATCGTGGTCGCGCTGAACGTGGCGGTGCTGGTCTACGCGCGCACGGCGACGCGCTGGGGCGAGATCGCGGTGCGCAGCGCCCTGGGCGCGAGCCGCCGGCGCATCGTGGCGCAACTCTTCGCCGAGGCCCTCGTGCTCTCG